>JAFGRL010000089.1 GCA_016935195.1 Sedimentisphaerales bacterium | reverse complement strand
TGCAGCGAAAATTTTTGCCATTTAGACCAGTTAAAGATAAAATATCCAGCATGAAAAAGAACAAGATAGTGGAGGGTTATATCTTATCTGCCATAGATATGGAAGAGAGATTTGCCCAAGGGGTTTACCTTGATTACATGGTCAGTAAAAACTGGCCAGCAGATGTCGATAGAGATACCCTGTGGTTTCAATGCACACAAAAAAAGACCCGGGTTTATCTCCAGGTCTTAATAGCGGGGGCAGGATTCGAACCTGCGACCTCCGGGTTATGGGCCCGACGAGCTACCAAACTGCTCTACCCCGCGATAAATACACAAAAGCCGCAAAAAATATTATACAGCGGTAAAGAACTTTATACAAGTACATACAAACCGAATTATAAATTCTTTCGGATTTCATCAGCGATGGCTTCACACCTTCCCTCTTTGTATTTATATGCAGGCCAGTTATTGAAAAGGCCATCGCCTGTTTTACGAGGGATGATATGGAAATGCAGATGGTTAATGAGCTGACCTGCGGCCCGACCATTATTGCACAGAACGTTATAATCGTCGCAGTTCACGGCACATATAACGGCCTTAGCTATTGTACCAATTCGCCGACAGATATTTGCCAAAACTTCGCCCGGACAATCGTGTAGTCTCTCGAAGTGCTGCTTTGGTATTACTAAGGTATGGCCATCACTTAACGGCCCAATATCCAAAAATCCAAGAAGAGCCTCGTCCTCAAAAATCTTGACAACTGGGATCTGCCCGGCTGCTATCTTGCAAAAAAGACAGTTTTGAGCCATATTCATAGAAAATTCACACTCCGATATGCAGGTATCTAATCTTTGTTGTCTGCCTTTGATGGTTTACCGATTTGGCCGACTGTTTCAGGTTTTTTCCCGCGAACTCTTTTTATCACTTTTTTTCTGAGTCTGCTCCTGACCAACAAGCTGCAATAATACGAGCTGTCCGTTGTCACCTAATCGTTTCAGGGCCAGGTGAATAATTCTTGTATAGCCGCCTGCTCTGTCGAGATACCTTGGTCCTATCTCGCTAAACAACTTGCCGATTATTGTGCCTTTTTTGACTGCCCTGCCATCCTCGTAATTTATTATATTCCTATTGCCCAGCAAAGCGATAGCCCTTCGTCTGGCTGGAAGAGTTCCTTTTTTGGCAAGTGAAATCAGTTTCTCGGTAAAAGCTTTTACCTCTTTAGCCTTTTGCAGGGTTGTTGAAATCGTCTCACGCTCGAACAGAGCACAAGCCAAGTTGCGCCGCATAGCTAAACGGTGTGCGCTGGTCCGGCTAAGTCGACGTCCTGCTATTCTGTGGCGCATATATTTCTATCCTTCTTCTTTTGAATTATTGGGCAACGGCAGCTGGGTCATTGCTTGATAGATCGTAATTACCATTTATGTCCGTCGTTCCTAAAGATAAGCCCATATCCGAAAGTTTTCTCTTGATTTCACGTAAACTTGTCTTGCCAAAACTTCGGACTTTCAGCAAATCGGCCTCAGTCATTTTTGCCAACTGTTGTACCGTTTCGACTTTAATCGCTTCGAGGCAATTGTTCGCTCTTACCGATAATTCCAGTTCGGCAATTGGAGTGTTCAGTTTTTCGACGAGTTCTTCATTGCTAATCTCCGGCTGTATTTCTTCGGTTATTTCTTCAACAACTGTTTCTTCACCCAACTCAAAGTACTGGACGAAAGAGCTTATATGCTTGCGTAATATCTTCGCAGCCTCAACCAAAGACATCTCCGGAGTAATCATTCCATTGGTCCAAATTTCGAGGATGAGCCTGTCATAGTTGGTTCGCTGGCCGACACGAGTATCCTCTGTAGAATAGCGGACCCTTATAACCGGTGAATATATCGCATCAACATATATTAAGCCCAGCTCCTGGTCAAATCTGTCTGCAGCAGCCTCGCGCTCAATAGAGGATATATAGCCTCGGCCATTTTCAACCACCATTTCCATTTCAAAATCTACATCTTCTGTTAAAGTAGCTAAAACCACATCCTTGTTTATAATCTCTATCGCCGGATCTGAAATTATATCAGCAGCGGTTACGGTTCCAGCTTTATTCGCGGAGATTTTCATAGTTTTTGCCTCGTCCGTATTAAGACGAACAACGAGGCTTTTAACATTGAGAACAATATCTGTAACGTCTTCCATCACCCCGGGGATCGAAGTAAACTCATGGTCGACACCTGTTATCTTTATAGAGGTTACGGCACTTCCTTGAAGCGAGGAAAGCAATACACGTCTTAGGCTATTTCCAATAGTAGTTCCAAAGCCTCGCTCAAAAGGCTCAATAACGAACCGCCCGTATTTCTCTGTAGATATTGTTTTGTCGCGTTCAACACGAGTCGGCAGCTCTAAACCTCGCCAGGTAACTCGCATATAAGCCTCCTATGTTAATTTGTTCTTCAAATACATAATCAACCAAAACTGAACTATATTTTCATAAGATTCGTTGACAAGCTAAAAAACCATGCCAGCCAAAAACTTCTCAGTAACTATCTGGAACAAAACTCCACGATTAACTGTTCCTCGACCGGGATCTGTACATCATCGCGACCGGGTAAAGCGACAATTGTGACAAGCTGTTTAGTGCGATCCATCTGCAGCCAGCTCTGTGTGCTGTAGTTGGGGTTACTTTCCAGCTGCTGCTTGACCTTTTCGAGACTTTTTTTAGAATCCTTAACGGTGATTTTATCACCGATGGTGACAGTGTAATCGGGCGTATCAACCTTATGGCCATTGACATAAATGTGACCATGTGATATCAATTGTCTGGCAGCTTTACGTGAGGGAGCAAAATTCAGCTTGTATGTAACATTATCCAGCCGTCTTTCCAGCACCTGCAGCAGAATTTCTCCCGTGTTTCCTTTAGTTCGCTCTGCCTTGTGAAAATAACGCATAAACTGCTTCTCAAAAAGCCCATAGTATCTTTTGACTTTTTGTTTTTCGCGTAGTCGAACTGCGTATTCACTGGTCCTGCTCCTCCTCCAGCCGTGCATACCAGGAGCCAGGCCGCGTTGTCTTTTTTCGACCGGACATTTTGCAGTTTCGCAGCGAATGCCTTTTAGCATAAGCTTTATTCCTTCTCTGCGACAGCATTTACAAGATGACCCTAAATAGCGCCCCATAGTCTCTGTTTGTCTCCTATAAACCTTTCCAAATATCCTGTTCGATAAATCCAATACCTGCAGAGCAGTTACAAAGCAATGTCGACAGATTCTGCTTTATACCCGTCTGCGCTTCGGCGGCCTGCAGCCGTTATGCGGCAGCGGAGTCACATCCTCTATAGAAGCAATCCGCAAACCGGCTTGCTGCAGGGCCGAGATTGCCGCCTCCCGGCCTGAGCCCGGACCTTTGATTCTTATCTCAACCTCGCGTACACCATTACGCATAGCCGTATTTGCACAACGCTGGGCGGCCTGCTGAGCGGCAAAAGGGGTGCTCTTGCGAGAGCCCTTAAAGCCGACACAGCCAGACGAACCTGAGCAGAGGGTATTACCATCTGTGTCCGTAATAGTTATCAGTGTATTGTTAAACGTCGCCTTTATATGGACAACGGCCTTAGCTACATTTTTTCTTGCTTTGCGTTTTGTTGACTTTGCCATTATTTTAATAACACCCAAAGACTAACAAGGCACATAAAAGTTATGCCTGTAAACTTGAATTATCGTTTTTCTTTCAATCCCTTTTTGCCAGCAACGGTTTTTCTTGGGCCTTTTCTTGTTCTGGCATTACTTTGAGTATTTTGGCCTCGAACAGGTAAGCCTTTTCTATGTCTCATACCTCTGTAACAGACAATGTCGCGCAGCCGGGCAATATTTTGTGAAACCTGTCTGCGAAGCTGACCTCCAACGATGTAATTTCGATCGATGACCTGTGTTATTCTACTAAGTTCGTCCTCAGACAATTTGTTGGCCTGACGATTTTTCTCGACCTTTGCCTCTTTGAGAATCTGTTCGGACGTATGCCTGCCTATGCCGAAAATATAGGTCAACGCAATCCAAATGGATTTATCGTTGGGAATATCAACTCCAACTAAACGCGGCATCTTTACTCCTGCTTAAGTTACATTACTGACTAATCAAGATATCTACAGCGTCAATAAAACGGTCAGCGCTTAATTCTTCAACCCTGCCTTTGTTTATGCCTTGGGTTGGTGCAAATTACGCGCACAACGCCTTTTCGGCGAACAATCTTGCAGTTTTCACATATTCGCTTTACAGAGCTTCTAACCTTCATTGTAACTGACTTATTTCCAAAACTTATTATTTTTACCGACGCAGAACAATTCGGCCCCGGTTTAAATCATAGGGTGACATTTCTACAACAACGGTATCACCCGGCAAAATGCGAATGAAATGCATTCTCATTTTGCCGGAAACATGCCCTAAAATCTGGTGCCCACTTTCCAATTCTAACTTAAACATTGCGTTAGGTAAAGCCTCTATTACCTTTGCATCCAGTTTTATTATATCCTTCTTTGCCATAAGCAGCATTCGGCCTTTTAGCAAACAATAGTCTATGGCTATTAGCATTGCCGATGAAAGCTATTTGGCCGTTAATACCTCACGGCCTCTGTTAGTTATAGCAATTGTATGCTCAAAATGTGCTGAGCATTTACCGTCCTTTGTAACCACGGTCCAGTGGTCATTGAGCGTTCGAACAGCACTATTGCCTGCATTAATCATCGGCTCAACTGCAATAACCATCCCTTCGGCAAGAATAATATCGTTAGTCAACAGCTCGTCACTGACAAAGTTAGGCACCTTGGGCTCCTCGTGCATCTTTCGTCCTATACCGTGCCCAACGAAATCTTTGACTACTGAAAAACCGGAAGACTCAGCAAAGTCCTGCATCTTCTTAGCGATTTGGCTCCACTTAACATCGGGCGCAGCATTTGTTATCGCTATGTCAAGGGCCTTTTTGGTTACTTCTATAAGCCTTTGTTTTTCATCTGAAATCTGACCTATGCCAAAAGTAACAGCGGCATCCCCGCAATACCCATCAAGTCGTGCGCCGAAGTCTATGCTCAGGATATCACCGTCTTTTAGCTTTACCTTCTCTGAAGGAATTCCATGGACCACCTGCTCATTTATTGATGCACATACCGCACCTGGAAAAGCAAAGTCCGCTGAAGGGTTTCTAACTCCTTTGAACAACACCTCTGCTCCAGACTCAGCAGTCACCTGTAAAGCAACACTGTTTAGCTGGGCAGTAGATATTCCAGGCTCTGCAACCTCTTGTAATTTTGAAAGAACATCTGCTACAACAGCACCGGCTCGACGCATGATTCCAATTTCTCTTTGACTGCGAAGCGTTATTGCCATTTGCCTAAACTAACAAGACTCCAAAATATCAATTTTGTACCGAAACCAGAGCGTCGAGTTTTTCAAACAAAGAATCTCTGACTTTCTCAGCAGCTTCATTAGCATTAAATTCGTAAAACTGTATTTCAGTTTGTCGGCTCTTATAGTAGTCAACCACAGGTTTACTCTGCCGGTGATAAGTTCTTAGTCTGTTTTTTACTACATCAGGATTGTCGTCAGGTCGTTGTATTAATTCTGTGCCGTCGTTATCACATAAGTTGTCGACCTTTGGCTTAAGATTAACAACGTGATAGACAGCTCCACATTTGGGACAACTCCTTCTGCCACTAAGCCTTTCGATTATCACTTGTTCATGGACTGTTAAGTTCAGAACAATATCCACCTTTTCTCCGGTGGCAGCCAGAGCTTCATCGAGTTCCACAGCCTGATTAACCGTTCTCGGGAAGCCATCGAGTACAAAGCCAGCTTTAGGTGCTTCGTTTATAGCAGAGAGCATCATCTCCACAATCAGCTCATCCGGGACCAGCGCTCCAGAATCCATATAATCCTTGGCCTTATTCGCCAGTTGGGTGCCTTTTTCCCTGTGCTGCCGGAGAATATCGCCACTTGACAAATGAACCAAATCATACTTTTGAATTATGTTTTTGCACTGGGTCCCTTTTCCGGCACCGGGTGCGCCCAACAGAACCACTCTCATGCATACGCTCCTTTAATTCTTCCGCTTTTACTAAAACCGTCGTAGCTGCGCATCAGAAGATTGGCCTCAATTTTCTGAACCAAATCGAGCGATACGCTAACGACTATTAACAGGCCTGTACCGCCGAGGAAAGTTGCCACACGCCAATCAATCCCTAACAGTATCGATACCAACGAGGGCACAACAGCAATTATAGCCAGAAAGGCAGCACCAAAATAGGTTACACGAGCCATAACGGTCTCCAGATATTCAGCGGTTCTCCTACCGGGTCGAAGGCCCGGTATAAAGCTGCCCGAGTCGCGTAAATTTTTGGCCATCTCCTTAGGCTGAAACTGCACGGTTACCCAGAAATACGTAAAGAGAAATATCAATACTATGTAGAGCACATTGTATGTATAAGCCCGATATCCCAAAGCGCCCTGGAGAGTTTGCAAAAATGCTGAGTCGCCGAGGGTACCTATTTTTGCAATCTGGCCGATTAATATCGGTGGGAAAATCATAAAGCTGGATGCAAAAATTATCGGCATAACGCCTCCATGATTGACTCTAAGCGGCAGGTAGTGCCTTTGGCCACCGTACATACGGTGTCCACGCATTTGCTTTGCCTGCTGGATTGGGATTCGCCGCTGACCCTGGGTTATTAATATGGCACCGGCCACAACTGATATAAAGGCCACAAGCAAAAACAATATTTTCGCGGGCCCTACAGTTCCAGGTGGAGCAGCAACACTGAAGTCAACATTTTCCAACAATGTGCTGATTGCCCAGGGCATTCGAGCGACAATACCGGCCATAATTATCAAGCTGATTCCATTTCCTATGCCGTATTCATCTATCTGCTCACCAAGCCACATAAGAAAGACAGTGCCGGCTGTCATACCGGCAATACCCATGAAAATTGCCCTGGTATGCATACCGGCATAGGTGAATTGGCCCAATACTCTCATATACATCATACCCTGTATAAGACAGACGAAGACCGTAAGATAACGGGTATATTCCTGTATTTTTTTGTGTCCAGTCTGACCTTCCTGTCGTAATTTTTTCAAGGCCGGTATAACCTCACCCAGCAGCATCAGAATAATAGATGAGGTTATATAAGGCATAATTCCCAAGCCAAATAAGCTGCTTCTGCTAAGCGTTCCGCCGGTAAATATCTGCATCATTTCAGCGGCTCTGCCAAGGGCGCTTTCGGTATCCCTGGTTGCCACAGCGCTTTTTATCTTATCCTGGTCAAAACAAGGATTTGGGATATGAAAACCAATCCTGTATATAGCCAGCAGAGCAATCGTAAATAAAATTTTGTTGCGCAGATCGCTTACTTTAAATATGTTAACAACCGCTGCTAACATCTAAAACCTAACCTTTCACAAACCATAAATCACTGTTTTCTTGAGCCAAAGCACATTCCGAGTTTTGCTCAAGTTGAGCTACTGTATAACCTCTGCCTTACCTCCACAAGCCATAATTTTGTGCTCGGCGTTTTTACTGAATTTATGAGCCCAAACCTGTAATTTTTTTGTAAGCTCACCGTCACCAAGCACCTTTACCCGGCTTTTTGTGCTGTCAACCAGCCCGGCACTGTGTAATTGCTCAGCGTCCACAACAGCTCCTTCGTCAAACCTTTCAAGCTGACAAACATTGATAATCTCATAGTGAGTTGCGAATCTGTAGTTACTAAAGCCCCGTTTTGGCAGACGTCGAAACAAGGGCATCTGACCGCCTTCGTATAATGTTAAGGACCTCGAGCCAGCCCTGCTTCCGCTGCCTTTGTGGCCGCGCCCACAGGTTTTGCCATGCCCACTACCCCGGCCCCTTCCAATCCGTTTAGGCGACCTGCTTTTTCCAGCTACCGAAGTTATCTCAAAATTAAGCATCTAACTCACCGTCGTTTTTCTAACACTATTGAAGAGCTTACAAAAATAAAACTCATCTGAAACTGTCACCTTTACGATTACAGTCATTTTTAGTTCAGCGCCTTTAATTGTGGCAGTGTACTTCAATTTTCCATCACCACTTTTTAGCCACTTCAACTTTGACACCGCGCATATTTTCAGTCATTTGCCCATCGCGCAATCTTAACAAACCATTTAAGGTTGCTTTTACAACATTCTTGGCTGTAGTGCTGCCGTAAACCTTTGTAAGAACATCCTGGACACCGGTTAATTCAAGTATAGCTCTTGCACTGGACCCGGCAATAACACCAGTACCAGGACTGGCCGGAACAAGGGTAATCCTCGTAGCAGAAAATCTACCAATTATCTGATGAGGTATGGTCCTGCCGGACAAAGCTATTTTGTGCAGGTTCTTTCTGGCATCTTTTACGCCCTTTTCAACTGCAGGAGGAACTTCGTTAGCCTTGCCGTATCCAACTCCCACCGTGCCGGATCTGTCTCCGACGACTACCAAGGCTGCAAAGCTGAAGCGACGACCACCTTTAACCACCTTGGCGCATCGAAAGACCTTAACAACGTTTTCCTCAAACACCTGTTCCTTCTGGCCTAAAACATCTGCTGAATCAGTCACAAAACCTTTCTCCAAAATCTGTTGGTTTAACTTAAATTAAGCAGTTTTATATAAAAATTCTCATAGAGTAATCAAAACAACTAAATGTGAACAATTAAAAAATCAATCCTGCTCTGCGAGCAGCCTCTGCGAGAGCTTTGACCCTGCCATGGAATTTATATCTGTTTCTGTCAAAGCAAACACGATTTATACCTACACTGATCGCTTGTTTAGCAATAGCTTCACCCACAACTTCGGCAGTTTTTACGCCAGTGCCGCGTGAAAAATTTTCGCGCAGCTTCTTAGAGTTTGTACCTGCACCGGCCAATGTAACTCCTGCCACATCATCAATAATCTGCGCACAAATGTGCCTGTTAGAGCGAAAAACGGAAAGACGTGGTCTATCGGGCGTACCGAAAACCTTCTTGCGTATATGGTGTTTTCTTCTCAGTGACGCTCTTGTTTTTAATTGCATTTTCATAAAAATAACATTCTATCTGTTTTTCAACAATTCCTGATACTCAGACAAGTTAATATAAAATTACGCCTATGCTGTTCCTGAAGTAAATGCCTTGCCAACCTTGTGGCGAACTTGTTCGTCAGCATAACGTATTCCTTTACCCTTGTAAGGTTCCGGAGGCCTTATCTTTCTTATGTTCGCAGCAAACTGGCCAAGTGCTTCCTTATCTGTACTGGTCAAAGTAAATACTGACGGTACTTCATTGCCTCTTGCAGCTTCTGTCTTAATCGTTACTTTTATACCTTTTGGAATTGGCATCTCTACCGAATGGCTAAAGCCAACCTGAAATACCAGTTTATCACTATGTTGTTTGACATTGTAGCCTGTGCCGTACAATTCCATCTTTTTCTCAAAACCTTTACTGACGCCGGTAACCATATTGGCGATTAGGGCCCGCATTGTCCCATGTAACTGTCTGTTCTGTCGAATTTGGGGCTTGTTGTTACTGACGATAATTGTGCCCTGACCATTTTCTAGTCTAACCTTCATTCCAGGATGGCAGTGCATTTCAGCATCACCAAGTGGTCCTGTAACTTTAACATACTGACCCTTTTGCTGAACCTTTACGCCTTCGGGTATTTTAATAGGTGTTTTCCCAATACGACTCATTTTAGCTCACCGTACAAAGTATTTCTCCACCAACTCTTTGGCTGCGGCAATCCCTGTCACTCATCACACCTTTGCTTGTTGAGATGATTGCTACACCCAGACCGTTCAGAACAAACGGCAGGTCCGAAGCTGAACTATAAATCCTTCTGCTGGGTTTGCTGGCCCTTTTTACCTGGGTAATCACAGGTTCACCGTCCTTTGAGTATTTCAGTATAATCCGAAGGATACCCTGCTTGCCGTCATCTATACGATCGTAGTCTTCGATATATCCTTCCTGTTTTAAGACGGCAGAAATACCTTCGCATACATTCGATGCCCTGACAACAACATCCCTGCTATTTATTCTAAGGGCATTGCGAATTCTTGTTAACATATCGGCAATCGGATCACTTAAACTCATAATCAGCCTCCGATGAAGCAAACATAGCCGACTGATAAATACTATTGAACGTCTCTTTTGTCATTTTCGCCTACCAACTAGCCTTTTTTACACCTGGAATCTTTCCTTCATTTGCCAAAGTTCTAAAACAAATCCGGCAAATCTTGAATTTTCTGTACACAGCCTTGGCCCTGCCACAGAGCTGACAGCGAGTATACTGTCTAACTCGAAACTTCTGCTTTTTTTCTGCCTTATTCTCCAGGGCTTTTGTTGACATCAAACTACTCCAAAAAATTAACCACCATAAAATCGGCGGAACTTGATATCAGCTAATTCTCTCTAAAGGGCATACCGAAAAGGGAGAGCATTTTTTTTGCTTCCTCGTCAGTTTGAGCCGTTGTTACAAAAGTTATATTCATACCCTGCTGAAACTCCAGTTTCGCCGGGTCTATCTCTGGAAATACACCTTGTTCGTCTATGCCCATTGAATAATTACCTCTTCCATCAAAACTGCTCGGGTTCAGGCCTCTGAAATCCCTCACCCGTGGTATGGCAAGGTTGATGAGCCGGTCCATAAATTCGTACATCCGACCGCTGCGAATAGTAACCTTAAGGCCGATTTCATTGCCGGTGCGAAGTTTAAAGTTCGAGACACTTCTCTTGGCTTTACATACAGCAGGCAACTGACCTGTAATCATTGCAAGATCTTTCCTGGCCAGTTCGAGGTACTTCTTATCCTGTGTTGCCCTGCCAATGCCCATAGAAACAACAATCTTGACCATTCGCGGCACAGCCATAGGATTTTTATACTCAAATTCCTGCTGTAACTGCGGTTCCACTTTAGAATTATATAAATCTCTTAAACGCGTCATATATTAAACCACTATTTTGACTTTCTTATAACACTGATTTCCGAACCATCGAGGCAGATGCGATGCTTGCTTCCATCGTCCTTTATTCGGTATTTTACCCGGGTAGCTCTTGAAGTCTTCGAGTTCACCGGAAGGACATTACTAATGTGAATCGGCTGTTCAACTGTGATCCGACCTCCCTGTGGATTCCTTTGAGAAGGCTTGACATGCTTTTTTGCCAAATTGTGCCCCTGGACAATGACCTTCTTTTCCCTGGGCATCAAACGCAAAACCCTGCCGGTTGCTCCTTTGTAATCACCTGCTATAATCTGGACCATATCGTTCTTTTTTATATGTAAAGCCATCCAAAGCCAACCTAATTTATAATGTTGCCAAAATCTAAACTACTTCACTTGCCAGTGAGATAATCTTCATATAATTTTTCTCTCTTAATTCACGAGCGACGGCACCAAAAATCCTCGTTCCTATGGGGTTGCCGTCGTTGTCAATTACAACCGCGGCGTTGCTGTCGAACCGCACATAGCTGCCATCTGTCCGCTTAACCGGGCTTTTCGTGCGAACTATCACACACCTGTGAACTTTCTTGTCATCCAACTGACAGCCCGGCAGAGACTTCTTAATAGCAACGGATACAACGTCGCCGATACCGGCAACGGGGCGCCGCAGTTTGCCCTGACGTGATCCGCCTCTGCCAAGGACCTTAATACATAAAGCCGACTTAACACCTGAGTTGTCAGCTATATCCAACATTGTTTCCTGCTGAATCATAATGCTTCTATGTTATATTCTGCCTTTTGCGAACACCTAACACGAACCTGCTAAAACTTCAGTTTTCAATGCCTTTTTCAACCACTTCCAAAAGACGCCAGCTCTTGGTCTTGCTCAGAGGCCGAGACGGCACCACTGCTACAATATCATTGACGGCAGCCTGATTCTTCTGGTCGTGTACTAAAAGTTGTATCCTTCGTTTTACATATTTTCCGTACCTTGGGTGCCTGACTTTGTAGTCAATTGCCACTTTTATAGTTTTATCGCCACTGCTGCTAATCACAACGCCGGTCTGAGCCTTAAGTTTTTTATTTTTGTCTTGTTCCATTTAACCAACCATTTGCTGAGTTTATTAACCTCTCTGCCGCATTATTGTCTTGACCCGAGCAATGTTACGTTTGGTATTCATTACCGCTTTTGAATTTTCCAGCTTTTCCGTAACAGCTTGTGATCGCAAATCAAACAGATGCCTCCGCAGCTCTTCCAACGTGGTATCGAGCTCGTCTGTACCCATCTCTCTGTAATTCTGCGCCTTCATAGAAAACTCGATTCCTTTAAAATCATAACGAGTGTCTTCTCTTAACAAATCTGCACCGCACCGGCATTTTATGGGCGACCTTTACCAGAGCCTGCTTGGCTACATTTTCAGCTACGCCGCCTATCTCAAACATAATCTGTCCCGGCCTAACCGACGCAACCCAGAAATCAGGCTCACCTTTACCCTTGCCCATCCTCGTCTCTAAAGGTTTGGAACTAACCGGCTTGTGGGGAAATATCCGCATATAAACCTTTCCTTCACGATGCAAAAAGTGCGTTGCAGCTACTCGTCCAGCTTCAATGTTCTTGGCAGTTATCCAGCTACTTTGGAGTGTCTGCAAACCATACTCTCCAAAAGCAACGAAGTTGCTTCTGCAGGCATTTCCTTTCATTTTGCCTCGCTGGCTCTTACGGTACTTGACCCTTTTGGGCATCATCGCCATTTTGCACGACCCGTTTTCAAATTCCCAAACAATTCATAAAGCCGATGTTCAATCTTGATAGTCTCACGCCATCAATCCTGCACTTTCTCAGGTTCTTTTCTTTCAGAATCTACTTGAGATAAATTCTTTGTGGATACCTCTTTTCGCCTGCGGCGCATACGAGGTTTCGGACTGCGTTTTGTGCGAAGCTGTCTTCGAACTTCGACTGCAGGCTCATCACCAAAGTTGCCTTTGTAAATCCAAACCTTAATACCTATTGCGCCGTATGTGGTTCTGGAAGTTGCTATGGCATAGTCCACATTTGCGTCCAATGTGTGCAGTGGAATGCTGCCCAGCTTCTGAGTTTCCTTTCTGGCCATCTCAGAACCTGCCAGTCTTCCGCTGCAGATTATTTTCACGCCCTTGGCACCGGCATTGATCGCACCTTCACAGAATTGTTTCATTGTACGTCTAAAAGAGGCACGTTTGCTCAATTGCTCGGCAATCGCCTCGGCTACCAAAACAGCATTTAGTTCAGGCACCTTTACTTCCACAACATTGACGCTTACCTTTCGGCCTGTCAGAGTTTCGAGTTCTTCTCGCAGTTTATCAACTTCGCCACCTCTGGGGCCAATAACAATCCCAGGCCTGGCACTATGTATAGTTACTTTGGCTTCGTTGCGGTTTCGGATAATTTCAACCTTTGCCACCGCTGCCCTTGGCATCTGATGATTGAGTCTTTTATCGATGTAACTGCGAATCCGCTGGTCTTCAACGAGAAAATCACCGTACTCGGCCTTGGGAGCATACCAGCTGCTTTTCCACCCTACCGTTATCCCTGTTCTAAAACCTATTGGCGAAGTTTTTTGTCCCATTATTCTAAGCTTCTAAAGTCCTGTTTATATCTAACGGGCAAACAGCTTTATATCTGTGCCACCGTAACATATATATGACAAGCTTTCTTGGAAATCGGATTAGCTCTGCCTCTGTCTTTTGCAATCCATCTTTTTGTACCTATTCGTGTTCCTGCATCATCGACCCGTGCACTGGCTACGTAAAGATTATCAACATCGGCCTGCTGCTCATCTGCATCCGCCACTGCGGCCTTGAGTACCTTGTTTATTAACACTGCTGCGCGTTTATGAGTAAATTTTAATATATCCATAGCGTCCTGAATACTGCGACCGACTATCAATTGCGTTACCAATCTTACCTTGCGAGCTGAAACCGGAGCAAACCTGTAAACAGAGCACCAATTGGTCAAATCGTTTATATCAACCGACAAGGCCGATGCCAAATTGCGACAGTCTTCCTTCCGCGGAATGGGCTTAAAAAGACCCTTTCGCCAGTTTCGCAAGGCTGTAACGGCCTTTCGATGGTCAAGTCCTGTTCTTACCATTTGACCAGCCAGTTGCTCGGGGTTTATATCCCTTTGCCTGCATAGGCTTTCTAATTTATAAGCACTCAACATAGATAGACCGCAATTACTATTTAATTTTCTTGCTTGAATGTCCTTTGAAGGTCCGTGTCAGGGAAAACTCGCCCAGCTTATGCCCGACCATATCCTCGGTAATAAAGACCTTTTGGAAAATCCTGCCATTATGGATTAGGAAGGTGAAACCAACAAATTCGGGAATCACCGTACACCTTCTGGCCCAGGTCTTAATAGGCTCATGAGAGCCGGAGTCAATCTGCCTGCTCACCTTTGCCAGCAGCTTCTCGTCAACGTATGGACCTTTTTTTAAAGACCTTCCCATTTATAGCTATCCAATATCTGCGTTCATCAAATTATAATACTAACTGACCCTGCCTTTTATTTTTTCTCCTTCGGATAATCCTTTTGTTACTTGGATTTCGTGGATTTCGTGTTTTGCCGCCTTTTGCCGGCACACCTGTAGGAGAACAGGGGTGACGACCCCCATTTGACCTGCCCTCACCACCACCCATTGGGTGAGCAACGGGATTCATTGCCTTGCCCCTGACATGGGGTCTGCGGCCGATGTGTCGTTTCCGGCCGGCTTTACCCAGCTTGATATTCTGATGGTCCGGATTACTCAGCCTGCCAATTGTAGCTCTGCATTCCTTTCTTATCATCCTCATCTCGCCGCTGGGCAGAACTATAGTAACCCAATCACCCTCTTTGGCAACTATCCTGGCAGAATTGCCGGCACCTCTTACAAGCCGGCCACCTTGCCCTGCTGTCATTTCAATATTATGTATCTCCATGCCAGCCGGAATTGAACCAAGCCGCATAGCATTGCCTATCCGAGGCTCACAGGAAATGCCGCTTTCTACAATTTGACCTGTTCTTATCCCCTGTGGCGCCAGTATATACCTCTTTTCACCATCATAGTAGTGCAGTAAAGATATAAAGCAATCTCTGTTCGGATCATATTCAACTGTTGCTACTTTCGCAGATACGCCGTCTTTATCACGCTTAAAATCAATGATGCGGTATATTCTCCTCGCTCCACCGCCTCTGAAGCGTGCAGTTGTAATACCGTGGTGATTTCTTCCGCCGTTTTTGCTTATTCGCTTACAAAGCGACTTCTGTCGGCTATGGCCCGATAGCTCAAAGTAATCGTTTACCGAAGAGTTTCTTCGTCCATCGCTGGTTGGTTTGTAGAGACGTATACCCATTTTTACACCAATTAAGGCTGATACCGCTTAACTACACTTTTAATGTCATATGATTAAAATCCGCTTATTAAAATAAATCTATATGATAATCCGGCTCCAGGAAAACGACAGCCTTTTTCCAGGCCGGCGTCCATCCAAAGGTTCTGCCTTTGCGAACATATTTGCCCCTGCGATTAGCCGTTCTGACTTTTTGTACTTTTACGCCGTATATCTTCTCGACTGCATTTCTTATCTGACACTTATTTGATTCTCTGTTTACCTCAAAACAGTATGCACCTTTGGTATTGGCAAAATGCATGCCCTGCTCGGTAACCAAAGGCCGAATTATTGTTTCATAGTTGTCCATTTTAACTTTCGATCTCTTAATATATATCGAAATTAGCTAAAAGACCTTTTTATGAGTCTAACCAATTCCCTTCTTCGGTATTCTCGTCTTTATTAACGATTGCCATAAAGGCATCTTTGGTGAAAAGCATTTTTCGGTGACTGCAAATCTGGCCGGCATTAAGCTCCACCACCGACGTCACAGAGATTTTATTTACATTCCGGGCTGATTTGTAAAGGTTCCGGTCGTACTGTGCTGTTGTAACCAGGCAACTATCCTTTTCCGGAATTCTCAACTTATTCAGTATACCAACGAATTCAGTTGTACGAGGTCTTTCGAAAACCATCCCTTCTATTACCACGGCATTATTTGATAATAATTTTGCTAATATTGCTGAATCTCTTGCAAGCCTTCTCTGTTTTTTGGGCATCTGCTTTCGAAAATCATTAACTTCTTTTGCAAAAGTCACGCCGCCGCCAACGCGCTTGCCTGTCCTTATATTTCCAACTCGAGCGGAACCTGTACCTTTTTGTCTAAAGAGTTTTCTGCCAGAGCCTGTCACCATACTCCTGCCCTTAGTAGCTGCCGTTCCGACCCGACTGTTGGCTTGATACATAACGATTGCCTGTTTTAACAGAGCATATCTAATCCTGCCACCAAATATCGACTCATCGACTTTGAGGCTGTCAACCGTTTCGCCTTGAGTATTGTACACCGACAGTTCAATCATTTTGCCACAATAAGTTTCACCAGAGAGTTAGCTATACTATCCTATGCCTTTTTAGAGTTCCGAATCATTAAATAACCACCTGCCGGCCCAGGCACCGATCCCTTGACGACAAGTATGTTTTTTTCTTCATCTACTGCTAATATGTTATGGTTTTTGGTAGTAAGGCGACGATTTCCCATATGTCCTGCCATTTTTTTGCCCTTCTTAAGATTGCCACCGTGGCCTGCGTCACTGGCAAAACTTGATATAGAGCCTGCTGCCCTGTGTTTTCGTTCGGTCCCGTGTGAAGCAGGAAAACCGCCAAAACCATGCCTTTTCATCACACCGGCAAAGCCCTTACCTTTGCTTGTGCCAATAACGTCGACAAACTTGGAATCAGCAAGGACTGAAACTGTAAGAGAATCACCGATTTTGTAATCCAGGTCGGCCTCATCCGGCACTTTCATTTCTCTGACGAATTTTTTGGATGACGTATTTGCCTTCTCAGCGTGGCCGGTTTGAGGTTTCTTTCGGCGCGAAGGCTTAGTATCATCATAGCCTATCTGAATAGCGCCGTAGCCGTCTGTCTTGATGGTCTTGACCTGCACAACAGTACACGGCCCTGCCTGTATGACCGTTACAGGCAATAACATGCCCTGCTCATCGTAAATCTGCGTCATTCCAACTTTTTTGCCCAATAGCATCATAATTTCAATTTTTATGTCAATAGGCCCTAAAAGCAAAATCCATCAGGCCTTTATCTTCACAAAAACTCCTGCCGGCACAACAAGGCGGTTTAGCACCTCAACTGTTCGGGCATTGGCCTCGTGAATATCAATCAGACGCTTATGCGTTCTTAATTCAAACTGCTCACGGGATTTCTTGTCGATATGAGGGCTCCTCAGCACTGTATATCTTTCAATCCGTGTCGGCAAAGGGACAGGGCCGCTTACTCGAGCATTCGTCCTGCGAGCGTGCTCTACTATCTCTTTGGCGGAGGCATCAAGTGCACGATGGTCATAAGCCTCCATTCTTATCCTTATTCTTTCAGTTTCTGCAGCCATACCCGCACACAATTATTAACATTATGACAATGCCGTACGTTAAGTTATTCATACCAACTTTTAAATAATCATAAGGTTGTCAAATATAATAACTTGCATCGAAAACGCAAGATGAAAAGTGTTACAATGTTAGACATTCACTCTTTAGCTTAAAAAATACCTTTGTACACATTAGGCAGGAAAGGCATGTCTTTGCTGATTACTATAAGCCGGTTTCCAAACGCCGGCATATTTATGCAATCAACTACTCAATTCGCCTTCCTTCAAGAACACGTAACCAAGCTTTATTTAAGGCCAAAATACCGCTGACAGCTCGGCCATCAAAAAGTACTCAAACGCCCATCCATGGTTTCAACCAGATGTGCAATAGCCATACTAAGTTTACGCAAAGCCATCCCTTGCCCTGCTCGCTATGGCTGAAAAACAGTTATTATGTGATTATTTGTTCCTTCAGTCAAGAAAATATGATAATTTTTTTACAGTTTCTCAAAAAATTCAGATAATAATTTGTCTGGCAACTTGCTCTGGGACTCTCTCATAGCATAATGGCTCCATTGTGAACATTCCACGTCCTGCGGTGTTACTTCTAAACTGGCTGGAATAGCCGAACATTTCGGCCAACGGAACTTTTGCATCGATTATGCGCATAGCTCCATATGTCTTACAATCTGTGATTACAGCCCTTTTTGCAAGCAAATTGCTCTGCACGGAGCCAAAATTACCTTCGGGAATGGTCGCCTGAAGATGCATAAACGGTTCAAGCAATACAGGATCTGCCTTTTTAAGTGCCTCTTCCATTGCCATTGCCCCAGCCTGCTCAAATGCGATTTCAGAAGAATCCACGGTGTGAAAAGAGCCATCGATAAGCGTAATTTTTGTCCCAATAACAGCGTAGCCGGCCAGCGCACCGCTGGCCAGGTTGTTTTTGGCACCTCTTTCTACGGCGGGTATAAATTCTTTAGGCACTTTATCAGCACCTACTTTGCTTTCAAAGCTATTATGCCGGTCCCAATGGCCATCCTTTGTTTTGACCGGCTCTACCGTCAACACAACATGACCATACTGCCCCCGTCCTCCGGTTTGGCGGACGAATTTGCCTTGCCCCCGGCCCAATTTTGTTATCGCTTCCTTATAGGCAACAGTGGGTTTTCCAACTCTAACATCAAGTTTTTTTTCTCTGGTCAATTTGTGCTGTAGTACTTCCAGATGCAGTTCTCCCATTCCGCTAATTATCATCTGGCCGGTTTCTCTATCCACATTACACTGAAATGTTGGGTCCTCTTTCCTCAAAGCTGAAAGGGCTTCGGCAAGTTTTGAAGCATCAGTAGAGGTTTTGGGCTCAATAGACATGCTAATTACCGTCTGTGGAAAGGTTATAGTTGGTAAACACAAAGGTTTCCTCGGGTCGCAAATAGTATCTCCCGTAAGCGTGTGCTTTAGTCCCACTACAGCAACAATGTCGCCGGCAGAAGCGGAATTCAAGATTTTTCGTTCTTTGGCGTGCATTTCAAATATTCTGGTAATGTTCTCTCGACGATTTTGGTTGGCATTTAGAACACGTGTATTAGACTTTAAAGTTCCCTGATAAATCCTTACAAAACTCAAATCACCGTGGGCATCGCTGGCGACTTTGAACACAAGCGCTACCAAAGGACCGTTTTTATCACATTTCACCGCCACCTTTTTATTTTCATCCTGGGGCTTATGCGCTTCAATATCACCTTTATCCAGCGGGCAGGGAAGGTATTCAACAACTGCATCAAGCAGTCTCTGGACACCAATATATTTCAATGCCGAACCGACAAACACTGGGCAGAAACGGTTTGTCAGTGTACCTTTTCTAATTGCAGCATTAATCAATTCAGGTTCAACATCTCTATCGTGCACATAGGCATCCATTAGCTGAACATCCGCCTCGGCTGCAAGTTCGAGCATTTGATGCCTTTTCGTCTCCGCTGTTGCTACAAGCTCTTGTGGTATATCGGTTTCCTCAAAAACAGCGCCAAGTTTTTCGGCTCTATAAAATACGGCCTTCATTTTTATAAGATCAACTATACCGGCAAATGAAGGACCCGCACCTATCGGGAATTGAAGAATGATAGAAGTAACCATCAATTTGTTACGGATACTTTCAATGGTCATTTCAAAATCAGCACCAACTTTATCCATCTTATTAATAAAGCAAAGGTAAGGCAGCGAGTACTTTTGTCCCTGCCGCCAGACAGTTTCACTCTGGGCCTGTACACCTTCGCTGGCATCAAATACTACTATGGCACCATCCAGAACTCGCAGAGACCGTTCAACCTCAGCAGTAAAATCAATGTGGCCGGGCGTGTCGATAAGATTGATGTAAAAATCCTTCCAGGGAAACTTTGTTGCAGCCGAAGTTATAGTAATACCCCTTTGCTGCTCCTCCTGCATATAGTCCATAACCGCAGTGCCATTGTGCACTTCTCCCATCTTATAGGTTTTGCCGGTATAATAGAGTACTCGCTCAGTAACCGTCGTTTTACCAGCGTCTATATGGGCAATAATACCGATATTACGTAATTTTTTCATAGTGTTGAAGCGTATAGCGGATAAAAAAAATGGCGTATAGCAAATAACTAAACAATATCCGCTATACGCTAATTTTTACCAGGCAAAATGTGCAAACGCTTTATTTGCCTCTGCCATTCGATGAATATTCTCTCTGGTTGTCATCGCAGTTCCATGACTATTATAAGCATCAATTAATTCGGAAGCAAGACATTGGGCGACAGGTTTACCTTTTTTAGCCCTGGATGCCTGTATAATCCAGCGAAAAGCAAGGGACTGCTGCCGTTTCGGTTTTACCTGCATAGGAACTTGATAACTCGCCCCCCCTACTCGCTTGCTGCGTACTTCCAGGATAGGTTTGACGTTATTTATCGCCTTCTCAAATAACTCAGCAGGACTGCAGTCATTGATTTTCTTGGCTATAATATCCATAGCCTGATAGAAATTGTTCTGTGCGATAGCTTTTTTCCCATCCAGCATAAGACAGTTGATAAATTTAGAAACCAGCTGACTGTTGTATACCGGATCAGGCACTAACGGTTGATACTGAGATTTAAATTTTTTAGCCATATTAAAAACTGTGCAGTCAACTTTCGGCTGACGACTTCCTTAATTTTATGCTTTGCGATTTAACATTTTCACTTTCAAGACTATTTTGCCTTTCTTGCGCCATACTTGCTTCGGCTTTGGGCTCGATTGGAAACACCTGCACAGTCAAGGACACCACGAATGATATGATATCGAACGCCCGGAAGGTCTCTGACACGTCCACCCCGAATAAGGACGGTACTGTGCTCCTGCAAATTATGATCAATTCCAGGGATGTAAGCAGTTACCTCTTTACCGTTAGTCAGTCTGACGCGTGCAATTTTTCGCAGCGCAGAATTCGGCTTCTTGGGCGTCTGGGTCCTGACGATTAAGCAAACACCTCTTTTCTGAGGCGAACCGCTGATATCCGAGAGACGCTTTTTGCCTTTCGATTTTGCTCTGGGACGTCTAATTAGTTGGTTTATTGTAGTCATAATACAAACTCAAGACTAATCTATGCCAAGGGCTTCCTTAACAGCAGCCTCGGCTCTTGCTTCTGCCTCTTTTACCTCGGCAAACTCCTCAGGATAAGGAGCTTCAGCAAGGTGCTTGACCTTCATTTCCAGATAAGGCTTAAAAGCCGTACCTGCCGGTATCAAATGTCCAAGTATGACATTTTCCTTCAAGCCTATTAACTGATCAACTTTACCAGCTAATGCTGCCTCTGTCAAGACTTTTGTTGTTTCCTGAAAACTCGCAGCTGATACAAAGCTTTCCGACCGCAGTGAGGCCTTGGTTATTCCCAAAAGTAATGTTTTAGCAGTAGCGCTCTTGGGCTTTTTACCTGTAATCTTCTCGGCCCCAAGCATCTCAAGTTTTTCATTGATTGCGCCGAGTTCCTTTTTTGTAATGACTTGACCCTTTTGAATCTTTGGGCTTTTCAAAAAAGTCTGTTTAACCGAAAATTTACTTTGACCGGCCTTGGGAGTTTCATTGCTGCTAAGGATAGATGCTCCCTGGCCTGCAGATTCAGAAATTGCGGCAGATGCATCACCTACATTAACAATCTTCACACTATTGGCAAGGCGCTCATTTTCTTTTCTAAAGATTACCTTATCAACAACCTCTCCTGGCAAGAAAGAACTATCTCCAACCGATTCAATTTCGATCTTTCTCATCATTTGAGAAATGATAATCTCGATATGCTTATCATTAATAGTTACATTCTGAGAGCGATAAACACTTTGGACTTCGGAAATCAAATATCTCTGCAGTGCCTCTTCCCCTTTGATTCGAAGAATATCGTGAGGAACCAGTGGGCCATCCGTCAGACTATCCCCGGCTTCGGCCATATCAGAGGCGTGAACGTTCAAATGTCGATCCTTCGGGACATGGTGTTCCTTTTCCATTCCGCTTTTACTGGAGATTGTTATCGTCATCTTGCCTTTTCGCTTGTCGCTTCGAAGTTCTACCCGGCCGCTGATTTCAGCCATCACCGCTGGGTCTTTAGGTTTTCGGGCCTCAAATACCTCGGTAACTCTAGGCAGACCGCCTGTTATATCCTGTGTGCCGCCGGTGGCCCTGGATTGATGCGCCAGAAGTTGACCTGCCTGAACTGTTTGACCTTCATTGACCTCAATTCTTGCACCGGCAGGAAGGTAGTGCACGTCCAGTATTTTGCCTTGATCGTCCTCTATAATAATCTGAGGATGCTTGTCACCTTTATGCTCAATCACCACAGGTTTGCCAAGTTGGGACTTTTGTTCCTCTTCAAACCTTATTGTTTCACCTTCTACAATATCCAAAAAACTTATCAGGCCTGAAACTTCGGCCAGGATGGGCGTACGATGGGGATCCCACGTAAACAGTAGCGTGCCAGCTTTGACCTGCTGTCCATCCACAACCAATATGCTCGCACCGTGTGGCACCTTGAATTTGTCCAACTCTCGATTCTTGTCATCAACAACAGCGATTTCACCATTACGCTTGAGAGCAACTAATTGACCGGAATCCTGCCCCTGTTGGGAACCACTTTCAGTTTTGTCTTCTAAATAAACAGCCTTAATATCCCTGTACTGAATTTTCCCTGCAGTCGTTGCCTTCTGCTCTCGCTCTAAAATTGCACGAGAGGCTACGCCTCCGGTATGAAACGTCCTTAATGTCAGTTGAGTACCGGGCTCTCCGATAGACTGTGCAGCTATTATGCCGACGGCCAGGCCCTGCTCCACTGTACAGCCGATGCTAAGATCCCAACCGTAGCATTTTGCGCAAATCCCCACAGAACTGTCACACTTCAGAGGACTTCTGACTCTTACAGCATCAATTCCCAAAGCCTCAATTTTGGCCGCTGCTTCCGGCGTTATCACCTCATTTTCCAGGACAATCATTTCGTCAGTTACTGGATTGCGAATGTTGTCTCTTGCCGTTCTGCCAATTATAAGCTCTGACAAAGGTACGTCAGTTTCCTCACCTTTGCTGATTGTGGTCTTGGTTATACCCTGTAATGTGCCACAATCATATTCACTGATGATGATATTCTGGGCTACATCAATAAGCTTTCGAGTAAGATAGCCGGAATTAGCTGTCTTTAAAGCAGTATCTGCCAGACCTTTGCGAGCCCCATGCGTAGAGCTGAAATACTCCAGCACAGTCATACCTTCCCGAAAGTTCGATTTTATTGGTGTTTCTATAATTTCTCCGCTCGGCTTGGCCATTAGAGCACGCATCCCTGCAAGCTGCTGGATTTGGTCAACACTGCCTCGTGCACCGGAATCCGACATAAGATATATAGGATTAAGATATACAGAGCCGTCCTCTTTCTTGTCTTCTTTAAGACCACGCATCATTTCGTTGGTTACCGATACACGAGCATGAGTCCACGTATCAATGACCTGATTGTACCTTTCCCTGTCGGTGAGAATTCCATTATTATAGTTCCTGTAGATCCTTTTGACCTTCTTTTCCGCCTCATCGATGATTTGCTGCTTCTTCTCTGGTATTTTCAAATCCATGATTCCAAAGCTAAGCCCCGAAGTTGTGGCATTTCGAAAGCCTAAGTCTTTAATTTTGTCAAGCAATTCTATGGTTTTGATGCTGCCGGCCAGTTCGAAACATTGACCGATTACGTGACTTAACTTTTTCTGAGTCATCGCTATATTGTAGAACGGCATCGCTTCAGGAAGAATGTCATTAAAGAAACATCTTCCGACCGTGGTCTCAACCATTCTTTTAGCAGCGGTTTTCTGCGACTGCTGCTGTCTTTGTGCAGAGATAGACTCTCTATCAAAGTCAGCCTCATTTATAACCACCGGCTTATCAACTCTTACTTTGATCCTTGCATGCAGGGCCACCTTGCCCATTTCATAAGCCATAAAGGCTTCAAAGGCATTTATAAAGACCATGCCTTCACCTTTCTCCCCGGGACATTCGCAGGTCAGATAATAGTTACCCATCACCATATCCTGAGAAGGACCAACCATAGGAGAACCATTTGCAGGAGAAAATATATTGCCTGTGGTCATCATCAAAGTATAAGTTTCAACCTGAGCTTCGATACTAAGCGGCAGATGTACCGCCATTTGGTCCCCGTCAAAATCGGCGTTGAAGCCTTTGCAAGCAAGGGGGTGAAGCATAATCGCATTACCTTCCACCAAAACAGGCTCAAAGGCTTGAACACCCATCCTATGAAGAGTAGGCGCTCGGTTAAGCAAAACCGGATGCTGATGTATCACCTCGTCTAATATGTCCCAAACATGTTCATCTTGTTTCTCAATCATTCTCTTTGCGCTCTTTATCGTGTCGCAAAGCCCGTGCTGTTTGAGTTTCCGAATAATAAACGGCTGATAAAGTTCCAATGCTATCCTCTTAGGTAACCCGCATTGATATAGCTTCAAATAAGGACCTACGACGATAACCGACCGAGCTGAGTAGTCCACACGTTTACCAAGCAAATTCTCCCGGAATCGGCCTTGCTTGCCCTTTATCATATCTGTTAAACTTTTCAGGGGACGATTATTGCTGCCAAGAACCGACCTGCGGCATCGGCCATTATCGAGTAGCGCGTCCACAGCCTGCTGCAGCATTCTTTTTTCATTGCGAATAATTACCTCCGGTGCGTTGAGGTCCATTAGTTTCTTCAGACGGTTATTACGATTGATAATTCGTCTGTAAAGGTCATTTAAGTCACTGGTGGCAAAGTTGCCGGATTCGAGCAGAACCAAAGGCCGCAAATCAGGGGGTATAACAGGAACAACTTCAAGCACCATCCATTCAGGCTTGTTGGTGCTGCTTAAGACCGCATTGACCATTTTGTGTCGCTTTATAAAATCTCTAAGTTTCTGTTTGCTGTTTGTATTGGATATAGCTGCCTTCAACTCTCCGGCCAATACGTCCAGGTTAAGATTTAACAAAAGCGCCTTAATTGCTTCTGCGCCCATTGCGGCCTTAAAAGTATTGCCGTACTTGTCAGTCGCCTCGCGAAAGTCCTCTTCACTGAGTAACTGTCCCAACTTTAGGGGACTCTGACCCGGATCGGTCACTGCGTAGTCCTGGAAGTAGATGATTTTCTCAAGATCCGATGTTTTCATCCCTAAAAGTGTTCCAAGATGATTTGGAATCGTCTTAAAAAACCAAATATGAACTACAGGAGCTGCAAGGTTGATATGTCCCATCCGCTTACGGCGAACACGGCTGTGCGTAACTTTGACACCGCAACGGTCACAGATTATTCCTTTAAATTTAGTGCCCTTATATTTACCGCACGAACATTCCCAGTCGCGCTCCGGTCCAAAAATCCGTTCGCAGAATAACCCATCCTTCTCCGGTCGATAAGTACGATAATTGATAGTCTCAGGTTTTCGGACTTCACCAAATGACCAGCTTCGAATGTCATTGGGCCCGGCCAAGGATATCTTGACTGAGCCGTAATCGTTGATACGATCATAAATATTACCCAACATTTAGCTCTGGCTCCTCACTATAATAACCAATAAAGTGCTTCACTTATACAAACGAACCACTAAAACTATGGAGGAATTATCAATAGCTCAAAACTACAGTGCCGAACTACCGAGTCTTTTCTTCTCAAGCTGGATATTTAATCCCAAGCCTCTTATTTCATTACATAATACATCGAAGGACAAAGGCGTGCCCGCCTCAAGTTTATTTTGCCCCTTGACCATTGATTCATAGATTTTAGTTCTACCCTCGACGTCATCACTTTTAACCGTCAACATCTCCTGAAGTGCGTAAGCCGCTCCGTAACCTTCTAAGGCCCATACTTCCATTTCGCCGAATCTTTGCCCACCTGTTCTGGCTTTACCTCCGAGCGGCTGTTGAGTAATGAGGCTGTAAGGTCCGGTCGAACGGGCATGAATCTTGTCGTCGACAAGATGGTGCAGCTTCAACATATAGATGTACCCTATCGTTACTCCCTGGTCAAACGGCTCGCCTGTTCTACCGTCATACAATTGCGTCTTGAGATTCGACGGCACATTCACAAAAAATTCGCCAGCCGGAGGCGCTTGCTTATTTGCACTCAATTCGCATTTCCGCTCAGTCATAAATTCATTTGCTTCTTCGGTCAATTTGTGAATGTCGCTCTCAGTGGCACCATCAAAAACAGGAGTTACAGCATGAAATCCTAAAACCTTAGCCACCCATCCCAGATGTGTTTCAAGGATCTGTCCTACATTCATCCGGCTTGGCACACCAAGCGGATTTAACAGTATGTCCAAAGGTGTTCCATCTTCCAGAAACGGCATGTTTTCTTCAGGTACGATCTTGGCAATGACTCCTTTATTGCCGTGCCGGCCGGCTATCTTATCACCAATCGAAAGGATCCTCTTAACTGCTATATAAATCTTCACCATTTCTAAAACACCGCTGGGCAGCTCGTCGCCGTGTTTCATAGTTCCAATCTTCCGTTTCTTCTCCTGCTCAAACTGCTCAATTTTTAACCAAAACTGGTCAATTACTTTTTGGACATCCTTCCGATGCGCAGCCGGTTTGACCCACTTTATGTTGAAGTTCTCGATTTGCTCGTAAACAACTTCATCATCAACGCTTGCACCAACTTTCTGCCGCGTAGAAGGATCGACAATACTGACATCAAATTTCTTAAGCACAGCTTTTACCATCTGCCTGAAAACAGCACATTCCTTGGATTTCATCTGCTTTTCGTACTGTTTTATCTGTTCTGTCAGAGCTTTCTTTTGCTCTTCTGAAGCTCCGCGCCGGGCAAATTTTTCCGTCTTTATGACCATACCCTCATAGCCGCTGGGAAGCTCAAGAGAGTCATTTTTAACATCTTCTCCAGCCCTGCCAAATATAGCATGAAGGAGCTTTTCCTCAGGTGTTAATTCAGTTTTACTCTTAGGAACAATCTTTCCTACAAGAATATCGCCCGGACAAACTCGGCTCCCTTCCCGAACAATTCCATCTTCATTAAGGTTTCGAAGAGCCCTCTCGCTAACGTTGGGAATGTCACGGGTAAACTCCTCCTTACCAAGCCTGGTCTCACGAACCTCTGTCGTAAATTCATCAATATGAATGCTTGTCAAGGCATCGTTCTTGACGAGTTTTTCACTGACTACAATTGCATCCTCAAAATTAAAACCGTCAAAAGAGATAAAGCCTACAAGTACATTTTTACCCAGCGCCAATACACCATTGTCTGTGCCGCCCCCATCTGCAATGATCTGACCTCGCTTGATTTTATCGCCCAATCTTACTGTGGGTTTCTGATTAAGACATGTCCTTTCGTTTAATCCGACAAATTTAGAAAGTTTGTACTCATCCGTATGGTCAATCACAATCCTGGTACTGTCGGCTGCAGTAACAATACCTGAACTTTTTGCCCGTACAACCATACTTGAATTGAGGGCAACTACATGCTCCATACCGGTTCCAACCAAAGGTGCTTCCCTTCTTAACAATGGAACTGCCTGACGCTGCATATTTGAGCCCATCAAGGCCCGATTAGCATCGTCGTGTTCCAGAAAAGGAATTAAAGAGGCAGAAACACCAGCGATTTGTTTGGTCGAGATGTCAACATAGTCAACCTCGTCACTTGAAACTCTTGCCAGCTCTCCGTCCTTCATTGCCAGCACCATTCCCTGCCGAATCCGTCCGCTCTGCTGATCTACGGTCCCTGGTGCTGCAATGACAGCTTTCATATCTTCATCAGCACGCAGATAATCAACCTTATCAGTCACTTTGCCCTTTTTTACCTTCCGGTAAGGTGTAAGGAGAAAGCCATATTCGTCAATGGTCGCAAAGATTGCCAACGAAGAAATCAGACCGATATTTGTCCCTTCAGGGGTTTCTATCGGACAGATCTTACCGTAATGGCTGATGTGCACATCGCGAACTTCGAAGCCTGCCCGCCGCCTGTTTAGACCTCCCGGCCCAAGAGCAGATAAACGTCTCTCATGCGTCAACTGGCTCAGTGCGTTGGTTTGGTCAACTATCTGACTAAGCTCGCCGCGACCAAAAAAATAGTTTATGCTGCTCGAGACACTTTTGGAATTAACCAGGTCTGCAATCTTTGCCGGCTCGTCAACATATTTTTTTGTGCTCATTCGCTCCTGAACAGTTTTGCGCAATTTCAACAAACCCTTTCTGATTTCATCGCTGGCAAGCTCATCAATCGTGCGCAGCCTTCTATTACCAAGGTTGTCAATATCGTCAATCTCTCCCTCATTATTTCGCAGTGCCAATATATATTTCATTGAGTTTAGAAAATCCTGCGGCCGAAGTGTCATCTCGTTTTCGTCTACCGCCTGGCCAAACTTCCGATTTAGTCTAAACCGACCAACTTTGCCCAACCGATAACGTTTTGAGTCAAAGAACTTCTCTTTGAAAAAAGTTTTAGCCTTTTCCTCACTCGGCGGGTTGCCGGGCCTTAACTTTATATAAAACCTCAGCAGTGCCTTTTCGTGGCCCTGGCAGTCATCTTCGGCAAGCGTGTTAAATATCAGTGTGTCCTTTGTCTGTTCAACAACCTCAATCTTTTTTATACCTGCCTGCTGTATAAAACCTGCCTTATCCCCAATCTGCGCACCGGCCTTGACAAGAACCTCACCAGTCTTTTCGTCGACCACCGAACCTACCGACCACATCTGGGGTGAAAGTTTATTTGCAGATACTGACTTTGTCGGATAAAACAAACGCACAATATCCTCGGCAGATCCATACTCCGGCGCCATTGCCCGCAAAAACACGGTTGCAGGTATTTTGCTGGATTGGTCTATTTTTATCACCAGAACATCCTTTTGTGTAACGCTGATTTCTATCCAGCTGCCTCTTTCAGGTATTATTCTGCACCCGTGCAGGACCCGGTCTCCCTTTTTGCTTTCAATAAGAAAATCAACTCCGGGGCTGCGATGCAACTGGTTAACAATCACTCGCTCGGCACCATTTATGATAAATTCACCTCCGCCTATCATAACCGGCATCTCACAAAGGTATATTGACTGCTCTGACAAATCGTTACCATCCTGACTTTTTAGCCGGCAGCAAACCTTCAGTGGGTATCCGTATGTCAGACGCAGTTGACGACACTCCAGGGGTGAATACCTGGGCTTTTCCATCTCATAGTAGAGATATTCAAGCCGCAAAGACTTATCATAGCTTTCTATCGGAAAGGTTTCTCTAAACAGTCCCTCAAGTCCACTATCAGCCCTCTTCGTCGGTGGAACATCCTTCTGAAGGAAATCATCGTAACTTCGCCTCTGGATTTTGACCAGGTCAGGAATCTCAATAGAATCCTGGATTCTGCCAAAATTACGAACCGTTTCTTTAGTTTTAGAAGTCATTTGTTACTCCTAAACTCAAGGCTTATCTTTTAAGATATGATATGAGCAGACGCACTGAGCTTTAGCTTAAAAGCTGCGCCTCTGCAACTTCTGCCATACGCACTTGAAATCTTACATATCGCAATAAACTTCAAAGGTATTAGCCAATCCAGCTTATAAGAACTAAACTATTTGAGTTCAACGACAGCTCCAGCAGCTTCAAGTTGCTTCTGCACCGATTCAGCCTCTTCTTTGTTCAAACTCTCTTTTACCGGCCTGGGAACATTGTCCACCAAATCCTTGGCTTCCTTCAGTCCAAGTCCTGTCAGAGCTCTGACTTCCTTAATAACCTGAATCTTCTTATCGCCAAATTCTTTCAGGATCACATCAAAGGTAGTCTTTTCCTCCGGCTGCTCGCCTGCGCCGCCCTCAGCAAAACCACCCGGAGCCGCAACTGCTACAGCACCGGCAGGTTCGATGTCGTATTCGGTTTTGAGATAATCACCCAGCTCCTTAGCCTGCATTAAAGTCAGCTTAACTATCTGGTCGCCAAGCTTTTTAATGTTGCTGCTCCAGCTCTTCGCACTCTCTTTGTCCTGCTCAGACTTCTTTGCTTGTGGTGATGTCTTCTCCTGCTTTGTTTCATTTGACTTGCTTTGTTCAGTCATTTCCAACAACTCCTATTGTTCAACGCCTCACGGTAGCCGAAACTCCACCGTTTCGTTTAACCCAAATCATCAGGGACAACCGTAAAGACAATAAATAATCCTGTTCACCTATGATAACTTAGAGCTTATGCCGCCTGCTTTTGAGCCTCTTGTGCAACGGCTTTTATATAACCTGCAACAAGCTGTGCAGCACTTGAAATCGTATAAAGCAATGTGCTCGCTGGTGACTGTGTCAAAGTCAGAATCTGACCTTGCATTTGCTTTCTCGTTGGCATTCTTGAAAGTTTCTTAGCCTCTTCGGTATCCAGTGCTGAATTCTCAACAAAGGCCCCCTTGACCTCGATTGCCGGTATTTTCTTCTGCCAAGCTGCAAATTCTTTGGCAATGCTGACTATATCAACATCACCGGTGGCATACGCAATTGCACAGGGACCATAGAACAGACTCACTGCCTGTTGCAACTGGCATTTGTTCAGGGCTCTTGCAAATAATGAATTTTTTACCACTAAAGTATAAATGCCTTTATCCTTCAATTCGCCCCGCATTAAATTACCATCAACGCCGTTGACACCTTTTAAACTAACTACCAGAAAGTCCTTAATCGCCTTCTCGGCAACTTTCCTTTCAAGCTCCGTCTGCAACAATCCTTTTACATATTTACTCATTTTAGTACCCTTGGAAGTCTTTATTCAGACAGTTCTAAATGCGTTTTATTTTTATCACCCGTCCTTACTATTCAAATGCTCACCATTATTGCCGGGCTCATCGCTGCAGATATGCACATTTTTTTAATAAAAGTGCCTTTTACAGTCGCCGGCTTGATCTTCTTTATATAAGAAACAAAAGCATCAATGTTATCCACCAACTTCTTCGCTTCGAAACTTTGTTTTCCGACAACTACATGTACATTACCGCCGGCATCATTCCTGAATTCAATCTTACCTGCAGCAAATTCAGTTACCGCAGTGGCAATATTGTTAGTAACAGTGCCGTTTTTCGGTGAAGGCATCTTGCCTTGCGGCCCAAGGATACGCCCGAGCTTACTAACTTTGCTCATCATTTTGGCAGATGCAATCGCCACATCAAAATCCGACCATCCCTGCTCAATTTTCTTGATCAACTCGTCGGAACCCGCTTCAACAGCACCGGCATCCTTTGCCGTTTCAATATCCTGCTCCTCACAGAAGACAACAACCTTTTTACTTCTGCCTATTCCGTGCGGAAGAGAAATCGAACTACGAACCAATTGATCGGCCTGCTTCGGATCAATGCCCAGCTGTAACACACATTCAACACTTTGGTCGAACTTCACAGAGTCGAATGATTTGACCTTCTCTACTGCTTCAGCCAGACTCATCGCCTTTTTCGCTAACTGCTCTGCCTCAGTTCTGTATCTTTTGCTTCGCTTTGCCATCGTTAATGTCTCACTGCTTTTAATATCTCCGACGCCGGATGGTTTCTACAACTGCCCACTGGCGATATCTATCCCCATACTCCGTGCCGTGCCTGATATAATTTTCTCAGCCTGCTCCAGACTATGTGCGTTGAGGTCTTTGAACTTTGTTTCTGCAATCTTGCGAATCTGCTCAGCAGTAACATTTCCAACCTTCTCTTTGTTAGGCACACCGCTTCCCTTGGCTATTTCTGCCGCTTGTTTCAGCAACACTGAGGCCGGAGGACTTTTAACTTCAAATGTGAAGCTCTTGTCCCTATAGACTGTGATAACAACCGGCACAATCGTCCCATTGAGCTGTTTTGTCCGCTCATTGAACTGCGAGACAAATTGCCCTATGTTAACCCCGTGCTGACCTAATGCAGGGCCTACCGGCGGCGCCGGCGTTGCCTGTCCGCCCTTTGCCTGAAGCTTGATCTTAACTATCACTTCTTTGGCCATAATCGATGCCCTTTTTTCAACAAACACCGGTTTTAGAGTTTCTCAATCTGCCAATATTCTATATCCAGCGGTGTACTTCGTCCGAATATTGTGACATTGACCTTGACAAGACCTCGCTCGGGGTCGATTGAATCAACTACTCCCTCGAAATTCTCAAACGCACCTTCTCGGACCTTGATAAGGTCACCTTTACTGAACTCGACCTTTATAGTTGGTGCTTCCTTTGGCTTCTCTGCCTCTGAAAGCATTTTCGCAACATCGGTATCTCGCATCGGGGTGGGTATTCTCTCGGTACCAATGAAATCTCCTACGCCTGATGTGCTTTTTATGATAAACCAGGCTTTCTCCGGCACCCGACCATCCTCAGAAAGCTCCATTTCCACAAAAACATAACCAGGATAGAGCTTTCGCCCATGAACCGTTTGTCTGCCGCTACGGATTCGCTTGACCTGCTCGACAGGAACTTCTATTCTGCCGATAATATCACCTAAATCATCAGTCTCAACCTTTCGCAGCAGAGCGTCTTTAACACGCCCTTCCTTATTAGCTGCAACTCGTAAAACATACCACTGCATTTCAATCTTTCGCTTAAAAGACCTTATCCTTTATGAAGAAGCCAGTCAAAAAAAACCTGGAAACTGAAATCAGTAATTCCTAAAAGCATAGCCAAAGAAATCACAACAGCAATAACAACAAATGTGGAAACGGCTATCTCTTTTCTGCTTGACCAGCTGACCTTTTTCATCTCACCTTCGGCGGCGATCATAAAATCAGCAACTACAGCCTTGTTCACTAACCAGAAAATCAAAAAGCACAAAGTCACGAACAGACCGGCTGGAACCATAGTGGCCAGCCATAACGTGCTCTTGGTACTCAGACCGAATTCAGCAGCACGCAATTTGGCATAGAGCCTCAAACAGCCCAATGCCACAATTACACCTGCACCAAAGGCACTGCCGAGCCTTGTATATTTACCCTGACCACGTTTATATATCTTAAATGCCATATAGGCTCCTTATGACGACAAAGCTTTTAAGCCTATCAGATGTAAATATTGCTATCTCTTGTTTGTAACTCAAAGCAGGCCAGGAGGGAATCGAACCCCCAACCTTCGGTTTTGGAGACCGACGCTCTGCCAATTGAGCTACTGGCCTGTTTCAAAAACACCGGTCAATGTAATATCTAACTTCATTGTCACTTTCGTCGGATCTTGTGGACAGTGTGAGTGCGCTCTATCTTGCAAAACTTTCTCAGCTCCAACTTCGGAGTACCCTCTGCAAAGCTGACACTTGTGCGATAGTTCCTTGCACCACACTGCTTACATTCAAACCAAACGTATTCCCTCTTGCTTTTTTTCTTGGCCATAAACTCTGATATTAATATCTAACAGAACAAAACTACATACAGTGCCGCCCCCGAATTAGCACTTACTCAGCAATTAAACGCCAAATCCTTTAAAAAACCAACTTTATCCTTCACTAAGCTCCTAACAGCCCCAGCTTGGGAATAAGCTCGAAGTGTTTGCGCCCTTGGCAATGATTGTTATCACTAACAGCCAATAATAGCCTTATGTAAGTATTTTCGTCACTACACCGGCACCAACTGTTCTACCGCCTTCACGAATGGCGAAACGCAGACCTTCTTCCATAGCAATAGGAGAAATAATCTCCACCTCCATAGCTATATTATCGCCGGGCATACACATTTCGGCACTTTTGCCATCGCGGTCCATCAAGGCCTTAACTCCTCCGGTAACATCAGTTGTTCTGAAATAAAACTGGGGCTTGTAACCTGCGAAGAACGGTGTGTGGCGACCTCCTTCCTCTTTAGTTAGTACATATACTTCCGCATGAAAATTCGTGTGTGGGGTAATCGAGCCAGGTGCTGCGACAACATGACCACGTTCAAGATCTTTCTTTTCCACACCGCGTAAGAGTACCCCTATGTTGTCACCGGCCTGTCCTTCATCCAGGGTTTTATTGAACATCTCGACGCCGGTGCAGGTGGTCTTGCGGATTTCTCTTGCAAGACCAACTATCTCAACTTCCTCGCCAACACGAATCCTGCCGCGATCAATCCTGCCGGTTCCTACTGTTCCACGCCCCTTGATGCTGAAAACATCCTCTATCGGCATCAAAAACGGCTTGTCCACATCTCTCTCAGGTACCGGAATGTAATCATCGATAGCCGCCATCAGTTCATCAATACACTTGCAGGCCTGGTCATCCTTGCCCTCGCTTTCCATAGCTGCCAAGGCAGAACCTCTGATGATGGGTATATCGTCACCTGGAAACTCATATTTGCTCAAGAGTTCTCTTGTCTCGAGTTCAACCAAATCCAGAAGCTCGGGGTCATCAACCATATCAACCTTATTGAGGAAAACTACAACTCTCGGGACATTGACCTGACGAGCCAAAAGTATGTGCTCGCGGGTCTGGGGCATTGGCCCATCATTAGCAGCCACCACCAAAACAGTCCCATCCATCTGTGCTGCTCCGGTAATCATGTTCTTGACATAGTCGGCATGGCCGGGACAGTCAACGTGTGCATAGTGACGCTTCTCAGTTTCGTACTCGACATGCGCTGTATTGATGGTTATACCACGCTCTTTTTCCTCAGGAGCATTATCTATGTCATCAAACTTTTTTACGTTACCTTTACCGGCTTTGTAGGCCAATCTCATCGTAATTGCAGCGGTCAGCGTGGTCTTGCCGTGGTCGATATGACCAATCGTCCCGATATTTATATGTGGTTTTGTCCTCTCGAATACCGCCTTAGCCATTTTAATTTAAACCTCCATTGCGCTATATTAATTTTCTAAATGATACTTCAATTCAACCTTATCAAAAACTCCTGTGCGACAACTTTCAATTGCTCAGACTTAGTTAACACACCAAAACAGGCCGCAACTGCCGCCTTTACTGTTTTAGCTGCTGATGGGGCTTGAACCCATGACCTCGTCCTTACCAAGGACGCGCTCTACCACTGAGCTACAGCAGCTTCCCAAGACTTACATACTCACAAATACAGCAGTGAATAAAAGAATCTCCCTGTCTATTAACAAAGATAATTATTAACAGATACCCCACCCTTTTTACTGATATTGTTGACAGTAACCTTTACGAGACTCTCAATATCCCACTAATGCTATTTAAACTTCTTGCCTCAAAACACGCAGTTTACATCGAGCAGGGGAATGCTGAAAGAAAAAAAAGAAAAAAAATTCACTTTTTTGCAAAAATCTTGTTTTTTTTGGCAAACCGGTGTTTTCTCAATTATTCTCAGGCTCCGGCTTATTACCTCGTCTTGACTGAATCATCTCGGCCCAATCCCTAAGGCGCTGCTGCCAGTTTGGTCTGTCCTGGTCAATTTTTACCGCCTGCATCGTATTCAAGACATCATTTGGCTCAGCTCGACCAAACGGATTGTTAAAATATGAATTTATCACCTCTAAGACAACATTATTAGGTTCAAAATCTTTCTCCAGCACACAATTCTCTATCAAATTCTTAACACTATTTAAGTTTGGCTGACTTAAATGAACACTAACTAATCTACCGAGTATCTGCTGCTTTTGCTGCTGTGTTTGAGCATATTTGTACAGGAACGCCAAACGCTCTACTGCTTCATCAAACAGGCCAGTTTTAGTATAAAGCTCAGCTAACTCGTTTTTTACCCTGCTGAGCATAGACAGATGTTCTTGAGCATCGACTTTTTTCTCGGTTATCTCGAGAAAGGATATTGCCTGCTCATCAGACAACTGCGCGGAGCTGCTTTGTTGGCCAACCAAGTTGTTAAACCATTTCTGCAAAACGTTAAAGTCACATCCCGGTCTTTCAAATATCTTGAGCATTGCCTGCCAGGCCAGGTCACTCTCGGCCGTCGAGCCTATCTTTTCCCCCAACCAAACAAGATCTTCATTGCTTCCTACCTGGCCTGCAAGTGCAATTACCTTTTGCCTTATCGTGGAGCTGATGTCATTGGCAAGGCCTCTCATTATAAACATTTTAAGAGCTTCACTTTTATCTATATGGATAAGGCCATCCACAGCAGCTTCCCTGACCAGGTTCGTCTCATCACGAAGTGCCTGCTCAAAAAGAGGCCTAAAAACCCGAATCGACGCTCCTTTGTAAGCGCTTTGGACACACAAACTAGCCATTTTTTTTAACAGTTCCCCACGGAGAGAACCATCTGCCTTGCCCTTCTCCTGCTTATACCTCTCGGCAAGCAATCCGATATAGTAATCTGCTTGTTCTGAATCTATTCCTTTCTGCTCAAGAAGTTTTCTTATCACCTCAGCGCCGCTTTCGGCTCTTCGCAGCTCCGGCTCCTCGAGATATCCCTCCGCCAATTCCAAAGTCTCCTTCTTTATATCCGATGTTATCTTGACTCCGGAATCTGTTGAAAGGCTATAGTGGCAAGCCACACCAAGGGCGATAAACAGTTCCAACCTGACTTGTTCATCTCGCTCAACCTTCAACTGATTGAGCAATGGCTCTGCTGCGTTGAGTTCTCCCATCAAAGCCAGCAGCTTGGCAATTTTGTGCCGTACATCACGATTTTCATCTGAAATCAGACTAATAAGAACAGACTCAAGCCCTCCTGCAATCGGCAGCTTTGACGTGGTACCTACACGACCTTGGTAAACCTTCTCCAGAGCCCATACTTTCAGAACAGACGGATTGGAAGAAGCCAGATACTTGGCCAGAAATTCCCCCTTTTGTTGGTCCTGCTCTATACTTTCATAGACCTTTTCAAGCAAGCCCAAATGCTTCTGTTGCCACCATTGCAATTCGTCCTGCAATTCACGAATCCGCTGCTGCTGGTTCTGACGAATCTGCCAGTCCCGAAGGAATTCCACTCTTCCTTTGCGCTTGAGTTCCTCGATAATTTGCCCGCGACTTTCTTTGTCTTCACCCAAAGGTATACCCAGAGAGCCAAGGGCCTCGGCTGCTGCGCCGGAAACTTGCTTTTCAGGGTCATCAAGGAGGTTTATGAGCTTGATAATCGCTCGCATATCAGGCTGAAGCTGCAGGGCATAAACCACATTCAGCCTGGCTTCAACAGGTAATAACTTATCCGTGGATAACCTTTCCAATGGCTCTGCTATCTGTTCATAATCGAAAATTGATGTTGCTTCAGCAGCAGACTTTGCAGTACCAATATCTTTTTCTGCAGTGAAAATCGAAAACAATGGCTCTATGAAATCTTCCTTTTGCGCTATAGGTTTCCCTGACGCCTTTGTATTAGCTATTGCTTTGCAGATAGCAGAACGAGCAGGGGCATTGGCTGGCTGGCGCATCAAATCGAGCAGAACAGCTCTTGCCTGCGGCTCGTCACTTAGAAGCATCAATTCCGCAGCATCGATGCGAATTTTATCTTGTTCGCCATGCAGTAAAGTGTCTCGATTTATCTTTAACTGAGGAGAAAGTTCTTTATCTTCGATAACTCCGCCCTTTGCTGCATTGGTCTGTTGCGTATCGGCCGTTGCCACAAAAAGGGCAGGCCTGTGCCAGCAGGCCGACATCAAAAACAGCAGAACACAGACCAACAGAATTCTTGCTTCGGCTACACAGATTTTGTTTCGCATTTGCCTAACCTAAAATACAATCTTTACCACGATAACTTATCCTACATCTAAACCACCGGTCTGGTCAACACAAGTTTTTTCAGCTCATCTAATCAACGAAACACTTTTAACTATTTTATGGTCTGGGATGAAACTTCTTATGTATTTTTCGCAAGCGCTGCTGATCTACGTGGGTGTATATCTGAGTAGTACCTATATCCACATGGCCAAGCATCTCCTGAATGCTTCGCAAATCGGCACCACCGCTTAAAAGGTGCGTTGCAAAACAGTGCCTTAGTGTATGAGCTGTCACATTCTTCGGCATTCCCGCACGAAGGGCATATTTCTTGACCAATCTCCAGATTTCAATACGGCTGATAGGTCGGCCTGTTCGAGAAAGCAATAAAAAATCGCCGCTGAAGGGCTTGATAAGTTTTGGCCGTAACAACCTTATATAATCCGCTACTGCCGCAATGGCAGAATTACCTATCGGTATTACACGTTCTCTGTTTCCTTTGCCCAGACAACGCAAGTACCCAATATCAAGATTTAAATCGTTCAGCTTCAGTCCAGCCATTTCCCCAGCCCGAAGCCCAGTTGCATAAAGCATCTCCAGAATAGCTCTGTCGCGCAAGAAATAAGGCTCTTTCGGCGAGGGGACATTAAGAAGTTCTAAAACCTTCTCTTTGCTGCAAATGGCTGGGAGCCTTTGCCAAACCTTCGGCCCTTCAAGTATCGTGGTAAAATCATCCTCTACAAGATTCGTAATTTTAGCAAATCTCAAAAACATTCTTATAGCAGCAACACAGCGTTTCATCGAATTTTCGCTTTGCTGCCCAGAGGCAATAAAGCACAGGTAATCCCGAATAATATCTGGCTTGATCTGTTGTAATGACTTTATTTGTTTGGATTTGCAGTAGCCTAAGAAGCCCTTTAGGTCTCTTCCGTATCCAAGGATAGTGTTGTTGCTAAGGCCTGCCTCAAATGAAAGGTAGTCAAGGAAGTCCTTGACATTTCTGCCCACAGGCACGGGCAGCAGTTTCTGCTCGAGGGATTTGATCTGTCTTGAGAGCATTTATAAACCAATACAAAAAAATAATCGCCGAAGCTATATTATCAATATCGGTATTAAAATCGCAGCAACTTTAAAGGTATAATTTACCAAATAGGCTCCTGGAAATTAGCTTGAGAGCAATCGAACCGACGGTTATAATCCCTTGGTCTAACCGTATAAGCTCTTAGGCTTGTTTTATAGTTTTGTTGAAAAGACGGCTGCGGATGAATTTTCACAAAAAAGGCGAACTTTCAATTAAAATGGCTAAGATAACATCTTTGCTCTGGCATATTGCCTTGGTCCTCGTGATAGGAGGTTGTGCCGGAAATAAAGTTCAAAAACAGCGCACTTCAGTCGACATCGAGGGTGTTGGAAAAGCTAAAATAATTGCCGCTGCCGAAGATGTTCTGGGCGAGATGTATTTTAGCATTGATAAATCTGATATTGCGACAGGGTATGTAAAGACAAATCCCCTGAGGGCTCCTCAATTATTCGAGTTCTGGCGAAGCGACAGTATCGGTTCCTTTAACACCCTCGAAGCAAACCTTCATACAATCAGACGAACAGCAGAGCTCAATGTAAGGCCGAAAAATGGCAAGTTCTGCATAGAGTGCTCTGTCCAGATATATAGGTTAAACCTGCCCGAGCGCGAAGTTAGCAGCAGTGCACAGGCATATCGGATGTTCTCAAAGAGCGAGCCTATGCTCCAAAAATTCAAACTGACCCCCGAACAAACAAAGGGTATGCGCTGGGTTTATCTGGGTAAGGATGCTGGATTGTGCACAGAGATTCTTAATCGGCTCGAAAACAAGCTAAGGCAAAAAGAATTGAAATACAGTACTTGCAGGTAGCAGCGATATGAGAGTATTGGTATGTGGTGGAGCAGGTTACATCGGCAGCAATATGGCCTCTGTCCTGACCTCTGCCGGTTATGAGCCGGTTGTTTACGATAATCTCAGCACAGGACACCACTTAGCTGTCAAAGATGCCGAATTTGTCAAAGGTGATTTGAATGACTATCAACTATTGTTGAAAACCCTCCGGGATTATAGGATTCAGGCTGTTTTTCACTTCGCCGCTTTTATTGAGGTTGGCGAATCCGTTCAACTGCCATTGAAGTATTATCGTAATAATCTATCTAACACACAGAATCTGCTCTGGGCTATGGAACAAGCCGATGTGCAGATTTTCATTTTCAGCAGCAGTGCTGCAGTCTACGGGATTCTGGAAAAAACGCCTATAAATGAAAACGCACCCAAAAGGCCAATAAACCCTTATGGCTCAACCAAATTGGCTGTCGAGCAAATGTGTTACTATCAAAGCCAAACAGGCAGACTGCGATATGCAGCATTAAGATACTTCAACGCTGCCGGTGCCGGCAGTGATGCAACCTTAGGAGAAGACCACAGGCCCGAATCTCACCTGATTCCTCTGACGATTGCCGCCGCCATGGGAAAACGAAGAGACATACAAATCTTCGGTACGGATTATCCGACACCCGACGGCACCTGTATTCGTGATTACATTCACGTAGATGATTTGTGCACCGCTCACTTACTGGCCCTGGAGAAATTGGCCGGCTCCAATAAAAACAAAAGCAGCGAATTGATATACAACCTCGGCAACGGAAAAGGATATTCCGTAAAAGAAGTCATCGAGACAGTCAGGCAGATAAGCGGCAAGGATTTCCAGGTACTGCCTGTCCAACGTCGCCCAGGCGATCCGCCGGTTTTAACCTCAGATGCTTCTAAAGCAAAAACGGAGCTTGGCTGGGATATAAAATTTCCAAAATTAGAGCAGATTGTCGAAAGTGCCTGGCAGTGGCACAACCAACACCCTAAAGGCTACGAGGATTAGTAAAATGAACAGGATTTTTGTCGGAATTGACTTAGGTGCAACGAACATTAAATTTGGTTGTTTCAACGGTGAAATGGAGCTGCTTGGCAAAACATCCGTTCCCACCAATGCAGATATGGGCCCTGAGGCCGTCATCAACAGGATGGACCAAACGGTTCGAGAGTTGATATCCGAAAAATCTTTTTCACTGGATAATGTTATTGCTGTAGGTATGGGAAGCCCCGGCCCGGCGAAATACCGCGACGGCATCATCATAGCTTCGACCAATATGCCGAAATTCAGAAATGTTTCCATCTGCCGGATTCTTGGTGAAAAACTTGGCAAACCCGTTGTCTTGGATAATGACGCAAATGTTGCCTGCTGGGGCGAATACGTGGTCGGGGCTGGCAAAGGCGTCAAGGATATGGTTTTCTTCACATTAGGCAGCGGTATCGGCGGCGGCATTATATGCGATGGTGAGCTTGTTCGCGGCTGGGATGGAAATGGTGCAGAGCTCGGCCATATCATTTACCGACCGGGCGGCAGAAGCTGCAATTGCGGCCAACGCGGCTGCGTTGAAGCATACGCATCAGCAAACTCAACCGCCAAAAGAGCAACAGAAGCCATAGAGGCATCAGAAAAATCAAGCCTTGAGCAGGTTTTGAAGGAAAAAGGACAGATAACCAGCAAAGATGTCTATGAACACCTTGCCGCCGGAGATGATTTGGCCAGGCGAGTAACAGATGAAACCGCACAAGCTCTGGCAATTCTATGTGTCAACATGCTTCACGTAACAGAACCCAGGCGTATAGTCTTCGCCGGAGGAATGATTGCAGCAGGAGATATCTTGCTGGAGCGAATAAGGTATTACTTCGGCAGGCATATCTGGACGTTGAAAAAAGAGCCTTTGGAGATATGCTTTGCTACCCTTGGTGAAGATGCGGGAATAGTAGGTGCAGCCGCACTGGCAAGGCACTACCATCCGCAGTAATACACTCTGTTATGCCAAACAATAAGGAAAACTTAAAACGTGCGGTATTGTGGGAACCTCAAGATGGACAGAAGGTCAGGTGCAAGCTCTGCAACTGGCGATGTCTGCTCGATGAGGGTAAAACAGGCATCTGTGCTGTCCGCAAGAATATAGGCGGGGTACTGTATTCGCTAAATTATGATAAGGTTTGTTCGGCTAATGCCGACCCGATTGAGAAAAAGCCCTTATTTCACTTTCAGCCCGGCTCACGCAGTTTTTCAATAGCGACGATGGGCTGCAACTTCCAGTGCGTGTTCTGTCAGAACTGGCAGATAAGTCAGGCAGCTATTGAAGACGGTCAAATTGACGGCCAGGCAATAAGTCCCGAGCAAATAGTTGTCGCCGCTGTCCAAAGCAATTGCAAAAGCATCGCTTATACCTATACCGAACCAACTATTTTTATGGAATTGTGCAACGACTGCGGAAGGCTGGCAAAAGAAAGAGGCTTGACGAACGTTTTTGTCAGTAACGGGTATGAAACCACTGAGGCAATTGATTTTGCGAAGGATTGGCTGGACGGGATAAACATCGACCTCAAATCTTTCAGTGAGAATTATTACAAGCGGCTGTGCAAAGCGAGTTTACATCCGGTGCTCGATACAATTCGCTATATCGCAAATGAAACAGATATATGGATGGAGATTACAACACTGCTGGTTCCGGGGGAAAATGATAGTGAGCAGGAGCTAAAACAGCTTGCTGATTTTATCGTCAATAAAGCCGGGCCTGATGTCCCCTGGCATATCAGCCGGTTTGTACCGCAATATAAATACACGGATTCAGTACCAACTCCGATGGAGACCCTTGAGAAAGCATATAACATTGGTATAAATGCCGGTTTGCATTATGTGTACCTCGGCAATGTGCCGGGCACAAAGACCGAGAGCACCTTCTGCTATAACTGCAAGAAGGTACTGATAAAACGCACCGGATATACCATAAGAGAAAACATTATAAACCAGGATAAATGCCCTTATTGCGGAACTGACATTGCTGGATACGAAATGTCAAACACAAATCAATGAAGATAATTGCTGATGAAAACATTCCATACGTCAAAGAGTGTTTTTCTTCTCTCGGCAGAGTCGAGCTTTTCCCAGGCAGGAAAATAACATCTGATACAGTTACAGATGCTGACGTATTACTTGTTCGCAGTGTTACCCCCGTAGATTCGCATTTGCTCAAGGACAGTAAGGTTCGCTTTGTGGGAACCGCTACGGCCGGCACTGAGCACATCGATGTCGAATTTCTGCGAAGAAGCGGCATCGGTTTTGCATCGGCATCAGGAGCAAATGCAAACTCTGTGGCTGAGTATATTGTGGCAGCACTGCTGGCCGTAGCGAAAGTACATAAGACCAAACTGGCCGGCAAATCCATTGGGATTATCGGCGCCGGTAATATCGGCAACAAAGTTGCTGATAAGTGCACTGCTCTGGAGATGAAAGTTTGTCTTAACGACCCACCCTTAGAGAGAGAAACACGTGATATGAAGTACCGCCCAATAGAGCAGCTCTACGACTGCGATTTTATTACCCTGCATACGCCCTTAACCTTCGAAGGCATTGACAAAACGTTTCATTTAGCCGACAGAACGTTCTTTAATACATTAAAGAACAAATGCATCTTTCTAAATACATCCCGAGGCCGAGTTGTTGATAGCGCTGCGTTAAAAAGTGCAATTAAGTCCGGCAGATTAAGGGCAGTTGTGCTCGATGTCTGGGAAAATGAGCCGAACATCGATATAGAATTGCTTCAGATGGTTGATATTGGTACGCCTCACATTGCCGGCTACTCTCTTGACGGCAAAGTTGCAGGCACGATTACGTTGTACAAAGTGATGTGTGAATACTTTGGCCTTGAGACCGGTTTTGAGGCAGGGAACCTGTTGGGCAAACCAAAGGTACCTCAGTTGAAAGTAACATTACAGGGCAAACACAGGGAGAATGTGGTCTGCGAAATTATAAAAAAGATTTACAATATTTGCCAAGATGATTCGAACCTAAGGTGGATATGTGATAAGACTCAAGGCAAAAGAGGAGCGTTTTTCGATCAACTTCGTAAAAACTACCCGGCCAGAAGGGAATTCAAAAATACGAGAATAAAAATCGAAAAGACCGATGCGAAATTGGCAAAAAAATTAGAGGGTATAGGATTTTTAGTTGATAAGTAAGTCAGGAGCGAATGGAAGTTCAGGAATAGGCGATGGACAGAAAAATCAGGTCAAATGTTCTCGAATGGCCGGGGGGCAGGCTGGATTTCTCGACAGGCTGCTTAGTAATGGGAATTTTGAATGTTACACCCGACTCTTTTAGCGATGGCGGGCTGTTTCTTGATACAGACAAGGCGGTCAAACAGGCCTTAAAAATGGCTGCCGATGGCGCAGCAATCATTGATGTCGGAGCCGAATCGACCCGGCCGGGAGCAAGACCGGTTGCAGCAGAGGAGCAGATACAACGAGCGGCCCCGATAATAAAAGCACTTTGCGAAAAGACAAATGTGCCTGTTAGTATCGATACATACAATCATAAGGTTGCAAAAGCCGCTTTAGAGGCCGGGGCAACTATGATAAATGATATTACAGCTTTAAGCGATGAACGCCTGGGCAAATTAGCAGCAGAAAAAGATATTCCTGTTGTCTTGATGCATATGCAGGGGACGCCTAAAACTATGCAGGCCGAGCCAAAATATAACGATGTGGTGGGCGAGGTCTTGGGCTTTCTATTAGAACGGGCAAAGCAAGCTGAGCAGCTTGGCATAGACAGCAAGAATATTTTTATCGATCCCGGAATAGGATTTGGCAAAACTCTGGAGCACAACCTCGAGCTTTTGAAAAATATCAATAAGTTTGTTGCAACCAGCTACCGCGTTTTAGTGGGTACCAGCAGAAAAAGCTTCTTAGGCAAACTCACCGGTAAAGAAAATCCCGCTGACCGAATATTCGGCACCGCCGCCACAGTCTGCCTGTCCATTACATCAGGGGTGTCGGTAGTGCGGGTTCACGACGTAGCTGAAATGGTTGATGTGATAAGTGTGGTAAATGCAATTCACTGAATCAGCCGGGAATCCAAATTTTTAGAAAATATAGCCAACCGCCTGCATTATTTTGCCGCGTTTTTGCTTTTTTGAGTCATCTTCAAGACTCTAGTCAGTATTCTATGCATCTGTGCCTTGACCTTTCAGGCCAATCTCCTCAGCTACATCGCGCATTCCTATGATAACATCAGTTATAAGTTCACTTAGTTCTACGCCCAACATCTCAGCTCCCTTCTGGATGATGGAGCGATCGACACCGGCGGCAAAGGCCTTGTCTTTCCACTTCTTTTTGACCGACCTGGCAGTCAGGTCCAACACACTTTTCGATGGCCTAACCAAAGCTGTGGCAACAACCAGGCCGGTTAACACATCAACGGCGAAAAGAGTTTTCTCAAGCTCTGTCTCTGGCTTAACATCGTTGCATATGCCCCAACCGTGGGAGATAGCAGCTCGAATGTATTCGGCCGGCCAGCCGTGCTCTTGAAGAATCTCCTGCGTTTTGCGGCAGTGCTGGTCTGGAAACTGCTCGTAATCCAGGTCGTGAATCAAGCCTATAATGCCCCACTTTTCCTCGTCCTGGCCTCGCTTGCCGGCACAGTAACGCATGACAGCTTCGACAGCCAAGGCGTGTTTGATCAATCCTTGATTCTTGTTGTATTCAGTCAACAGGCTAAATGCTTCCTGGCGGCTCGGTACTCTTGAACTCATAATTGTCTCCGTAATTACGATTGTATCCGCAACTTCTTCAGGTTTTTCACAGTAAAGTTCCTGCCGTAATCAAACGTCAACATACCAGCAGTGGCAGTTTTTTTCAGGAAAGTCGCCATCTGCTCCACATTGTCACGGCCTTGTTCTATCAGATGTCGATCAGGACCCACATCCTTGGTAAGTACAAATTATAGTTGGAGCAGATGTGAATTGCAAGATGACAGAATTAGCCGTTGACCTTCAAACAAACCGTAAACCTGTCAGGCTTAACAGTTGTGACCCGACTGACCGAGAGCAAGCAACCGAATTCGATATCCGATTTTTCTCTTACTCATTCAAAGCCAAATAACCAGAGCTGTCAAGTCCTTCCAGTTATGCCACTACAGGCAGTTCATCCCACCGGGTAGTATATCTGTGCGATCGCCGATTGAACTTCACCGCCCAGCTTTGATTCAAGCCCTCTGCTGCCCAATGAAGCGGACAGCTCACTCTGGCATTTACAGCATCAACGGCCTGCATCAATCGCCCGGATTTATCTCTGTCAGTACTATCAAACAAACTTCCTTGAATTTGTCCTTCCGGCACTAGGCTGTTAAGGGTGAGGCCGCACTTTTTAAACCGGTATCCTTTCCGATATAAATTATCAGTGCAAACCAGCCCGCGGCGAATCAACTCGACAGTGTCATTAGTTGCAACCGGAAATTCCATAGTATAGAAGTTGGAATATCTGTTTTTGATGAATCGGCTGGTCGCTACAAACACAGTCATTACACAGGCTGCTAAATGCTGCTGCCTTAATTTTTCTGCTGCTATTGAAATATAACTGGCAATGGCTTCTTTTAACTGTTCGACCGAGTCCACTTCTCTGCCGAACGTCCGTGTAACGGAGATCGATTTCTTGGCCGGCGGATTTTGCTCTAATGCATAACAGCTGACGCCTCTTAACTCATAGACCGTCCTTGCTCCCACAACGCCAAATTTCTGCCTGATCCAGCTTATATCCACATCTCTCAGGGCCAGAGCCGTTTCAATACCAGCCCTTTTTAGTTTAAGAGCCGTTTTTAGTCCAACCCCCCAGACTTTTTCAATCGGAGTTTTATCCAACGCCTTGTTTAGATACGGAGAATGAGTCAAATCCAGCACGCTATCGGCCTTTGCTGATGTTTTGGCAATCCTGTTGGCTATCTTTGCAAGCGTTTTGGTTTGGGCTATACCCACCGATACCGGTATTCCTGTCCATTGCCTGACGGTTCTTTGTATGTTTCGACCGTAATCTGTCAGTGAGCAATTGAAACCAGCAATATCGACAAACGCTTCATCAATTGAATAGATTTCTATCTCAGGGCTAAAAGTTGACAGCGTCTCCATAACCCGGCTGGACATATCAGCGTAAAGTGCATAGTTTGATGAAAAAACCTTAACAGCATTTCTATCGATTATATTCTTAACTTTAAAGGCGGGAACGCCCATGCTGATACCAAGGGCTTTTGCTTCGTTCGAGCGGGCAATAACACACCCGTCATTATTGGATAATACCACTACCGGCCTGTGTGCCAGTTCCGGGTTAAAAACCCGCTCACAGGAAACATAGAAGTTATTGCAATCAACAAGTGCAAATAGCTCTTTCATAGCCTGTGGATAACGCTGGTCACCACTCCCCAAACTTCAAAGTCAGTATCAGGGGTTATCTCTTGTACTGGGTAATTGTGATTTTCCGGCTCTAAGATAATTTTCCTGTTCCGAATTCTGATTTTTTTGACCGTCAACTCGCCGTTTATAACTGCAATAACAACGCTTTTATCCTTTGGCTCAAGGCTGCGGTCAACAATCAGAATATCTCCTGAATGTATCCCAGCACCGATCATTGAATCACCATTCGCTTTAACGAAAAAGGTAGCTGCAGGGTTTCTAATTAAATGCCTGTTTAAGTCGAGTTTGCCCTCTTCATAGTCGGCAGCCGGGGAAGGGAATCCCGCCGATACACCCACATCAAAAAAAGATTGCAGATATTGCGTTGACGAATCCGGCCTATAAACTATTTCACCTGTAGTTTTCACAAACTGATTATCTCCAAACTGTTGAAAAAGCTCAGAAAAGCTGTCTGTTCGAGGAAATCTGCGCCAGCTTTGGATATGTCCGTAAAAGACCCTCTGGGACGACCTGCTTTTGGTCTGTTAACAGATATTTTAACTCAAGGGCGTTGGCAAGTTCAGCTCCTTTATAATGATTGTTAGCGATTACCGTTAAAGTCTCAAACGCCTGGGCTAATTTTTCAAGCCTCGATTTTATCTGGGAAAGTTCCTTGTTGTCATAGTAGTAATTGTAAGTCTGGTCCCTGCCCGCCTTACTGAACCATTTTTCTGCATTTCTGCCGTGCATCCTGAAATATCCTGCTCTGCCTACGGTGCACTGCTGCATATCAAATGAATTAAAGGTTGTCGGATAATCAAGATTACAGACTGAAACGCCGAGTTCCTGCAAAAAGCCCATCGCATCCGCTTTCTCCCACGATTTATGTCTTAACTCTACGGCCAGATTAAAGGTATCGGAGAAATTCTTCACTATATTTGATAAGTGCTGACGATTACCCCTGGTATCAGAATAGTCATACCTAAATTGCACAAGCAGGCTTTTGAGCTTACCTGCTTGTAAAAGAGGCTCGAAACCTTTATGGAAATACTTTACTATCTCGGGGTCAATCCGGCCTTCGTGAGTAAATCGCTTGTGCAGCTTGGCGGTGAAGAAAAACTCCGGATGTTTCGAGGTTCTCTCCAGCCATGATTTCGTTGTCTTTTCAAAGGGCGGGCGGTAAAAGGTGCTGTTAATTTCGATACAATCCACGAAATTACTGATAAATTCAAGTTGGTCGGCCTTCGAATTAGTATAAACAATCCCATTCCAATCCGGATAGGACCAACCTGCTATGCCAATATTGATCGGACAAATCATTTTTGCTCTGGACCTCACTTATATTGCCCTCAGGCAGCCAGTAACCTTACCTATTATACGAATATCCTTGTCAGTACGTTTTACATATTTGGTCTGGTAGCCCGCTGCCTTGTTGGAAGGCTTCAGGGCGATTCGGTTCTTTTGAATATATACTCGCTTGACTGTTGCTTCATCATCGAGCAAAACCACTGCAATTTGGCCGTTATAAATGTTCGTCTCAGGCTTGACACTAACCAGGTCGCCATCCATAATCCCTTCATCAACCATACTGTCGCCGGAAACCCTCAGAAAAAATACGTCATCTTCCAAGCCAAGCAATTTCTTTACATTTACATAACACTCTATGTTCTCCTCAGCCAAAATGGGCTCACCTGCGGCCACTTGTCCTGCAATAGGAACACCGTCGGCGTGTCGAGTGTTTCTGATATATTCTTTGGACAGCCGAAGCCCTCGATGACCGGCTACATCTGACAAATATCCTTTCCCCCGCAAATAACAGATAATCTGATAGATTGAGTTCTGAGCTAAGCCAAAATGTTCTGCGATTTCCCTCTGGCTGGGCGGATTGTTGTTTAGAAGCCTGTTTTTAGTAAATTTGAATACCTTCTGCTGTTTTTCCGTAAGAGGCTGCATTTTTCACCTCATAAATAGCTATAAACCATTATATGGTCATTTGCACATATAGCAAGGGAAAAATATATTTTTTATTTATACTACTTGGCCTTTATAAGGTGGACAATGAATTGCGTACAATACTTAGCATGATAAGATGCACAGTGGCAGCAGCATTAAAAAACTTGGGAAAATATACAGGGAAAGTTTCAGCTCTGTAACAGTTGAGAGTTTATCTGTCCTATAACTTCATAAAAGGACCGGATATTTCGATCAACCTTCTCAGTAGCCTGGTTGACCACTACTACAAGCTCAAGGTTTTGATAACCGGCCTCTTTGGCATAATGCTCCACAATCTTCTGTATGTTCTCGGGACTCTCATTTTCAAAATCAAACTGGGGCTGATGGATGGTTATCTGCAGAAAGGTATTGGGCAGAGCTTTTTTGAGCTTATGCAGTTGACCAGGGATTCCGCGGGTCTGCATTAACACAATATTATCTCTATTGGGATATGTCGACCAGACTTCGTAAAGATGCGAAGAAGGACCACAGGAATGTAAATTACAAGGCAGATTGCCGTACCTTTTTACCCGCATTGCATCATATGCCATAGCATATTGTCTGTACATCTGTCCAGAAAGATTGCAGGAATTATCACCGCCAAGGCTTGAAAATGCCGTTACCTTTTGTCGATTAAAGACACCTCTCAAAAAACTGCTGTAGCTCGTACTAAGCTCAAAACACTTTTCAAGCATTGCCTGAGCCAGTTGTGGGCCCGCGGCTAAAATTGTAAAGAACTCGGTACTGCCGCACAAAAACAGCCCCAAATCAATAAAACTTGCATCATCACTGAAACGGTATTTACGCCCCGTATAGGGATTTTGCCAATCAAAATCAAGCCATTCTATTGCGTTATCATAAATCGAATCGTCAGTCTTTTCTCGGACCTGCTCCCATTTTGCCAACATTTCCTGAACCAGACCGACATTTTCCCAGTCGGGAACTTCAACTTTGAGAACACTTGAGACGTCGTTAAAGCCTTTCCAAGGGCCAAAATTCTTATCTACCCAAAAACTTGCGGTCTGGGCGTTCCAGACAAATGCAGATTCGCCATACGCCGCTGCTATTACGATTCTACGGTCATAGAGAAGGATAGGACAAGAAGGTTGTGGTTCACGTTCTCCTAAAGGCAGCTCAGGAAATCGCTCGTAAAGCAGTTTGTTTTTTTTTATTGTGTGCTCAACCAGCTCATCAATATCAGTTTCAAATGGGTTCGGCTCCTGCAAACCATAAGTCGCTTGAAACCAGGCAGGCGTAAGCTCCACATTGCCGAAGATGCCGCTTGTTTTGTGCATACTCAATAGCCCTTTTTGTAAGTTAAGTTGCCGGCTATCAATTCAGCTTGAACTGTCTTTCTGAATGGAATTTTTTTAGCCAGTCAGGGCGCTTGCTGAAGGCCTCGTCATTTTCCTTTTCGCTAACTTCTGAAAAAGTATCTTGGTTCTGGCGGATATACAGGACTTTCCAGGCGTCTTCTGCCAGCCGGCGGTCGCCGGTCTGATTCATAAATTTCTGCAGCACAGCTTCACCATCTTTGCCCATAGCCAGAAGTGCATTGCCGACCGAACGATAGCCCCATTCAGCATCAACTCTTTTGCAGCCATCTCCGAGCTTGCCGAATAATGTCTCCAGGGCAGCAATCATCTGCGGCCTAAGTGATTCTCCTGTGGAGTCCTTACGGACAATTTCCTTTTGGTTCCTCGATGCAATCTCACCAAGTGACACTGCGGCTCTGTCAGATACCACCGGGTCATCATGCGTGGTAGCTTCAAGAAGCACTTTAACTGCTTCAGGACTCTTTCTAATATTACCTAATCCCATTGCCGCTGCATATCTAACATATCGTTCGGAATCTTTCAGACCGGTAGAAAATGTTTCAATCAAATCGGCATTGGCCATAGCTGCCAAAGCCCGCATGGCAACAGTTCGAACCCAAGGATTGGTGCTGGTCTTGACTGTCTCAACCAATTCAGTTTGAGGGAATGGGCGGAAACTTGGCAGAGTCTGAACTGCAATCTCACATAACGGGTGAGTAGCATACTTATCTACTGCTGCCAGAAGTTTTGCAGCACTTTGAGGGCCACTTACATCCTTAAGTGCCGCTGCGGCAATATACCGCACAGCATTTTCAGGATCTTCAAGACCACGCTCAATAATCGGCACAGCATTTGAGTCTTTTGTCTTGCCCAGCGCATTTAAGGCCAATCGACGCATAATGATATTGTTGTGTTTAGCCAATGGCGCGATGTCCTCAACTGCAACTTTGGTCTTGCCATAGATAATCTGAGACAGAACCTTCATCTGCATTAGAACATTGTTATCCTTGAGAGCTGATACCGGCTGATTGGGAATATTAAAATAGTCTATCCACATCTCATCTCCTGCTACCGAGAAAATGGTTCGTGTGTTACGCTGAACTTCTTTCCATAGTGGTGCATGCGGCGAGGATGTAAGGAGTGAAACGTTTGTTTTTGTTTGGCGACTCATCCAGAGCAGGTCTTCTACAGTTTTTAATTGGCCGGTTGCACTGCAATAACCATAAGCCTCAAGCTCATCGACAATACCTTTCTGCACCCAGGTTTCAAGGTCCATATACATGTGACCCCACGTAAGCATTATGTCCGACACATTCCATGGCTGGGAATAATGAGGCTCAAAAGAGCTGATGAATACACCAACTTTGATACCAAGAGGATTGAGCTGAGTTTTCAATTCTGTAAGAAATTTTGTTACATACTCACCTCTAAGGCGGTACCAGTCAAATCGGCTTGCACCTCGGTTGAATGGTTCAAAACGGATGTCAATGCCATAGCGTTTTTTAAATTCCCGGACTATAGGCTCATTGTAACCAAACTCATCCTGAAAACGAGTGCTGAAATTCTCGTTATACGTGAGAAATGTTACTCCATCGTAGCTGGCATATTTGATGTGCTTTACATTGAGGTCAATGACAGCCTTTCTTGCTTCTGGGTAGGCAAACTCAACGGGGCCGTTTTGTTTTATAACGCCATATTTGTCAACGGGAACCCATTCAGGATGCTCCAGTCGAAGTTTATCTTCAGAATTAAATGGGTAATCATTAAAACCCGGCGAGTCAGCCTGACCGCCAAAATCAGCCAATGACCCTACACCCCATATCTCCATTCCACGTTTGTGAGCAGCTTCTACCGCCAGTTTATCTTGGTCAATCTGTTTATATAACTGCCGGTCCCACTGCCAAAAGCTATAGTAGTATGGATTCTCCCGACGCTCATGCATACCTTCCAGCCAGGTTGCTTCCTGCAGACCCCGCCAATATATCCGCTGGATCCCTAATGCCTTGAGCATATCAAATGAAGCTTCGATAGATGCCGCCGAATCAATCGGAAGCGATTGTCCCATCCAATTGTGGTCACCGGTACTGATATAACAATCGATAATGGGTTTTGACAAATTACTCTTCTTTTTAGAGTTTGATGTATTGCCCCGCCCCGGCAATAAACATAACACCGCAAGAAGAATAATCAGAAACCGTATACATCGTATTTTGTAAACTGATACTACTTTTGATTCCTTTTGATTTTCCATACCTCTTAGCCCTTCAACTAAGACATCTGTTGTTACTTACAATTACAGCGCTTAGTCCAACTTGAACTGCCTTTGCTCGTGAACCTTCCTGACCCATTCGGGACGTTTCTTAAACGCTTCGGCGTTTTCTTCTTCGGTAACCGGCCAGAATGGATGTGGTCTTTGACGGATATAGAGGCTCTTCCAGGCCTGTTCAGCAAGTTTGAAGTCTTCCTTTTGATTCATAAACTTTTTAAGAATTGCTTGGCCTTCTTCACCCATTGCAACCAGGGCATTTCCAACAGGCCGGTAACCCCACTCGGCATCGGCCCGCTTGCAGCCATCGCCGAGTTTAGCAAAGAGTTTTTCCAAAGCAGCCAACATCTTCGGCCTAAGCGGATTTATTGATTCTTCATTGCGGGCCGCTATCATACCAAGTGCCCTGGCTGCGGTGTCGGAGACCATCGGATTTTCTTTTTCTGTTGCCTTTATTAAAACCTCAACAACTTCAGAATCATTTTCTACATACCCAAGGCCGAATGCTGCATACTTGCCAACATCAGGCGATGAGTCATTTAAAACAGCGTCCTTTAGCATCTCTATCATGTCCTTGTCGGTAATGTTTCCATAAGCCCATATTCCCACATCATCAATAACATTGCCGACGGCAAGTCTTATCGCGACCTTGCGTACTGTCGGATTAGGATGGCTCTTTACCGTCTTTATAATAAGCCCCTTTTTCGCCTGTACCATAGTCGAAAGGCCGAGATGGGCAGCTTCTGCCAACGGGTGGATGCCGTATTTACATCTGTCAACCGCTTCGAATATCCTGGCAGCACTGTCCGGGCCGTGAACTTCTTTCAAGGCCATTGCCGCAGCACAGCGGACGCCGTTTTCCGAATCGAACAGAGCTTCCTCTATAATAGGTACTGCATTGACGTCACCAATCTTGGCAAGCGCTCCCAATGCCAATCTTCGCATTATCAGATTATCGTGCTTGGCAAGAGGTGCAACATCTTCAAACTTTGCGCTGGTTTTGCCTAAAATGATCTGGGAGAGGACCTTCATCTGCATTACCTTTTCCTGACCCTTCAAAGCCGACAAGGGTTGATCGTCCAGGCAGTTATCAAGCATCCTATACTCCTCTGCCTGTGACTGCATAATATGAAAGCCGCGTTTACGCGCCGAACTCCATATTTGGCTGCGGGGTTGAGAGGTAAATGGAATCACCTCAATCGGAGTACCTTCCGTCATATAAAGCAATTCATCAACCGTTGCTAATTGCCTGCCGGAAGCACCCCAAACCTCGAACTCGTCAAAAATACCTTCATCAATCCACGTTTCAATATCCATAAAAATCGGCCCTGCTGTGTTAAACCGATACTCTCCGCCGTGAGGCCACTTCTGGGTATAGTGCTTATCAAAAGGATTAATAAATACGCCGAGCTTTATGCCCGCTTTATTTAGCTTCTGCCTTACATCCCTGAAAAATTCCGTCAAATACTCGCCACGCAAACGATGCCAGTAGTATTTATGAAAAGGTTCTTTGCAAATATCGACACCGTACCTGCGCCTGTACTCCTTAACGATAGGTTCATTGAAGCCAAACTCATCTTCATTTCGCATACTGAATTGCTCTGTATAAGTAAGAGTAGTCATACCGTCATAGCCTGAGGCTTTGGCGTATTTTACGTGCATATCAACCAGCATCTTCCTCGCCTCAGGATAAGCCAATTCAATTGGCCCGCCCTGTTTGCGAACACCATACTTATCAACCGGCACCCATTCGGGATGCTCTACGCGAAATACCGCTTCTGCCTGATGCGGATAGAAATCACCACAGCCAAAATCAGCACTGACACCCCAGTCCATAATGTTGGCGACACCCCAGATTTCTATGCCGTTCTTATGAGCAGCATCAACAGCGATTTTATCAGGGTCAATGGTTTTATAAATCTGACGTATCCACTGCCAGAATGGATAATACTGAACACTTTCTCTGCGCTCTTTCTGATACTCAATCCAGGCTATTTCTTCTATCCCCCGCCAGTACACTCGCTTTACACCTACGTCTTTCATAAACTCAAAAGCTGCTTCGATAGATTCTTTGGAGTCAACAGCCATCCGTTGTGCCAGCCAGTGGTTGTCACCATTACTGATAAATATGCTCAGCTTCGTATCATCCGAAGCTTCTGCCAACGCACATTGTGAAATCGAAAGGCAAACTAATATCACAAAAGCCAGGCTTATTGAGGCAAAACTGCGTTTATTTTTAAAACTGTTCATAATACACCCTTTCCTAAAAATTGATTTACGGTTCTTTCCAAATCGATTCTGTCGTTGCCAGCATAACCGCGCCTGTCGGCTTGCCATAGCTGCACTTTCCGTTGTGAGCTCTATTGCCGCCGGTATAGAACAGCCACCATTTATCGTTGTCAAAGACAAGCGAGCCCGAAGGGTATATACTAAATGAATCAACACTTTCGTATGGCTGGCTTCGTTCGAGCCAGGGCTTGCGGAACGGCCTGACCCAGTTGACACCGTCCTTTGAAAAGCACCATTCCAAGTCCATAGTCTGAGCATATAATCTATAGTGGCCTAACATACCGACCCTGCCTTTGGGTGTATGGGTTACACTAAGATAGTAAAACTGCTGGTCTATCGGGTCATTTGCATCCGGCTCCAGAACCCGCTGGCGTCCCGACCAATGCAGACCATCTTTGCTAATCAGGCGGTCAATCACGCGTATCATTCCCGGGCAGTTGTCATTATTTGCCCAGCGAGGATCGCCAGGCCCTAAAGAAACCATTGTCGCTGTATACAGTTCAAAGGAACCATCCGGCAGCTGATAGACCGTGGTTGCATCGTTTGTAATTAATTCCGGCGTTGCTGCCGGTTCATTGGCAGGCAGGTAGGATTTGGACTTGGCTTTTAGCTTCAAACCCGAAGTGGTAGTGCCAACAAACTCTACAGCACGATCATGAAAGTGATAGATACAAGCCTGATGCGGGTCAATCACACGGTAACGCCGACCATCATTGCTATCTGCTGCAAGATAACGAACTACATGGTGCTTAGACGAATGAACCCAAAAATACAAACGGTCCCGGCCATCCTTGAGTTTAATATGCACCGGCTGAGCCGGCATCCAGCCTTTAGGCAGGTTCCCTATCGCTAAAGGTGCATCAGCAGGCTCTCCTGCAGTCAGGACAGCTTTATGCTTTATCATTTTGCCGCCGGGAATACCTTCAGCTACTGCAATGGTGTACTCTGGATTCACTACCCTGTACCAGATTCTCCACCGGCCATCGCCTAACGGTTCCGGAGGCGAGGCGAAACCGATGGAAACAATGTTCCCCTCCCAGGCTTCTGTTGGTTCAAGGGCAATACCATGTTTTACCCAGCTTTCAGGGCTGCACGGCTTTGGGAAATCTCCTTTTTCTTCTTGTATGGAGTAGGCAGCGACAGTGAGAAGCATTATTGCAAACAAACATTTTACAAACATTGATCTCATTTCAGCCTCCTTTTAGATTTTTGATGTGGTATTGTTCTCAATAGTATTATTTGCAAAACACTCAGGTGTCAAGTTTGTTTTCAGAAATTCCAGAAATCAAAACAATGAAGTAATCAGCTGCAACTTTTGCCTCTATGGCAAACCGACATTTAAAGCAAGTTGATATTTGACCAGCAGTATGTATCTGTTACAATTCTGCAAAACAGTCGAGAGGATGTTTTACGATAAATGTATTGTGGTTTTTAACCTTGTGATGTCATCGAAGTCTCCAAAGCAATTGATGAAAGAGGCGATGTCACTGGCAATGCCCGAGAGGGTACCGGTGATGTGTCAGTTTGCGATAGGCCATACGCTGCTAAAAAGCGGTTTGGATTCTGTTGATTATTTTCTCTCCAACGATGCCTACGCTGACGGCCTGTTAAAGATGCGGGAGCTTTACAATTTTGACGGTGTGCTGATTCACAAGCCCGGACGCGAACCGTCTTTTACTGAGATAGTCAGTTCCATCGACCGGGATATGGAGCCTCCAACTATTTTTCTTACCGACGGCTCAAGAATCGAGTGCACAAAAAATGACGACCCGCACTATCGGTTTGCCGAAGGATTTGATCTGCCAAAGCTCGAGAATATAAACCCCGACCAGCCGCTATCCTGGGCTCCTGATTCTTTCGTTCGCTGGAGCCGGCACAAGGGCACGGCTTTTTATCTGGATATTGACCAGATTCCGGAACACTGGTACCGCTGTATAGACATCATCTTAGAGGCTGTCGGAGAAAAGTATTCTGTTCACGGAGAGGTGCGCTCGCCTTTCGACCACCTGCTAAATATTGCGGGAATGGAGGAAGGGTTGATGGCATTGATGGTCTGTCCTGACAATACTCACAGGCTTATGGAGACTTTTACAAAAATGTCCGTTGTCTGGGCAATAGCACAGGTGCGAAGGGGCTGTGACGCCATCAAGATATCCTCCCCTTATGCGGGGGCAGGTTTCATTTCGCCAAAGCAGTACGAGCAGTGGATAGTACCCTATGAGAGAAGGATTGCCGAGGCAGTTCGTGCTGAAGGGGCTTTTGTTTACACCCATACCTGTGGGGCGATAGGTGACAGGTTGGACCTGATGGCAGAAACAAAAATAGACGGTATAGAGACTTTGGATCCACCGCCGTTGGGGACGGTTGAATTGGCCCAGGCCAAATGCCAACTAAAGAATCGGCTGTTTATCAAAGGCAACGTTGACCCTGTCAATACAATCCTGAATAAAACTGCTGCCGAAGCTCGCAGGGACATAGAAGCGGTGTATGCTGTTGGCAGTAAAGGTGGCCAATACATCATGAGCACAGCCTGCAGCATTCCCCCTGCTGCGCCGGTTGAGAATGTCAAAGAGATGACAAATTGTGTATACGAGCATGCTAAATCAAGTTGACAGCGGAGTGCTTCAAAGTGAGCAATGAAATATATGTGTCGCGTGCTCCTGTACGAGTCGACCCGGCAGGAGGCGGAACGGATTGTCCGCCGTTTAGCGTTGAGTATGGTGGAGCAGTCCTGAATTTTGGAATTACGCATTATGTGTATGCACGTCTGGAAATTCTGCCAAAATCACACCAGGTAACTATAAAAAGTGAGGATTTTAATACACTGATTCGGGCCAACTCTTTGAAGTCTTTGGAAACGGATGGTCAGCTCGACCTGTTAAAGGGTATTGCCAGACATATGCAGCCCAAGTGGGGATTTAACCTGACAGTTCGAGCAGATGTTCGTCCCGGCAGCGGCCTTGGCTCATCCGGTGCAGTTGGAGTTGCCTGTGTGGGTGCGTTCGATAATGCGATGGGTCTTAAACGTGACAACCAAGAGACAGCCGAGCTTGCTAATTCAATCGAACGCAAGGATTTAGGTATGGCAGGTGGAAGTCAGGACAGCTACGGGGCTGCTTTTGGCGGGATTAACCTAATCACCTATCATAAAGGCGAAAGTGTATCGAATCGCCAGCTTGATATTGCGCCTGATACCTGGTTTGAGCTTGAGCGCAGGTGCCTGCTGGTTTATACAGGCGAGGTTCATCTTTCAGGTTCGATCCATAAGGACATAAGAGAAAGTTATTCTCTCCCGAACAGTCCGACAGTCGATGCGATGAAGAATCTTGCTCGGGTTGCCACCGAAAGTGCACAGGCTTTGGAAAATGGTCAAGTTAACAGGTTCGGAAAACTCCTCAATGAGAATTGGGAGCATCACAAAAGGCTGCACGAAAGCTGTACCAGCGAGAGTCTGGAAAGATTTTATCGTGCGTCTTCTGATTATATTATAGGGGGCAAGACCTGTGGAGCGGGTGGTGGAGGGTGTGTGTTGTTTTTGACCAAAGACGGTTACAGACATGCGCTGGAGCAAGTTTGCAAAGATTTGGGAGGCTTGGTTTTGCCTTTCGGCATAGACCGCGCTGGACAGGTTTGCTGGCAAGTTAAGTAAGTAGTTTTGAGAATCATGATATCAACAAAGCAGATAATTAGCTTGTGTAGTTTCAAGCCTTTGCCGGGCCAAAAACGCAAACCATTATTTTTGCAGCGAGCATGGGAATATTATTGACCTTTGGATATTAAATGGAACATTACTGAGCAAACTAAACCGCCCAAAAAACCCCCGCCCGGCCTACACATTTGATTGATTGAAATCAATCAAATGCGCAGGTAGTTGGGGGATGGATTTTGAAAAAAATATGGGATTTGGGGGGTAATTTGAACACAGATTTTACTGGTGAAGTGGATTTGGAGACTGTAAACGAGCAAAAGAGTCAATCAAAAACGCTGCACGTCGAAAAAACGAGCAAAAAAGGGTGCGAAAAGTGACAAAAATTGCAAAAAAGATACAAGAAATGAGCGCGTTTTGAGCAAAAATGAGCGTTTTTTGTACCACTTTTTTCAGGTACCTGCGCTTTTGATCGATCAAAAGCGCAGGGGGCTGATGCGTGATGTGTATCTCGTATTGCGTGATGCGGATAGTGGGTAGCGTGGAGGAGGCAGAAAAATAGTGTTGTCCTCCTTGGGAGTCCTCCGTAAGGAGTCCTTATGGACTTACGGACTTGGGACTCCTTGCGGAGAGTTTTGAGCCATGGCGGGATATAAAGTTTTCGATTGGTGATTTGGTGATATGTGTGGGGGGTTGGTGCTTATTTGTAATGAAATGCGTTTTTAACTTAAGGATATTGTGAATGTGAACACATTCACAAAATATATCTCAGATTACAACTGACACTGGCCGACTGATGTTTTGAGATTGCTATGCCCCTTAGGGGCACGCTTTCAGAGATGACAAGTCTGATTGTATCGGTAATGCCGTTGTGGGGTATGCTGTGCAGGCATCCTATGGATGGAAACTCTGGAGAGAATCCGACCCGCCGTGCCAAAGCCACGGCGAGGCAGGAGCGATTCAACGTGAAAAGAACAAGACTGAGCAAGCAGCTAGCAGAAATCCAAAATATTTAGTCCTCAGCTTTACGCTGGACGTTTGCTAAAATCAATCCTTGCGGTTTTATCCACAAACTCGTATAATCTGCACAGAAAAAATAGAAAGCTTTGTTTAGTCACAGAGGGGACAGATGTAATAATATAATGAAATAGAAAAGCCTAAAGTAATGTCGGCTTATGAAGATAACATGGAAAACAATAACAAAAAACTAGCGGACTTGCGGTGCGAATCCCACCCTACGGAAAATTGGGACGGGTTACAAAAGGTGTACGAGGATAATAAGTTTGATAAGCGCGACAAAGAAACACTTTGGATATTCAGAGCAGAAAAGAGACGCAAGAAATCTAATCACAAGGATCTTTCTAATTCAGAGAAATATGAGCTAGAGAATAGTTACTTTAAAACCTCACTTGAGAAAGCATTTGATCATTTCAAGCCCCACAAGGATGATAAAGAAGGTAAACATTATACCAAGCAGGATCTGGAAAAGAATTTGCTTTGGGAGTTTCAGCGTAAGGCACATCACTATCTTAAGCATGTCCCTAAACCAGATAATATAATTGAATGGCTTACCTTGATGCAACATTACGAGGGCCCTACGCGTATACTTGATTGGACTTACTCGTTTTATGTTGCTCTCTTTTTCGCTCTCGCGAGGTTGGATTGCGACAAAGAATATGCGGAAGTCTGGGTTGCCAATTCAAAACCCATAAGAGGCGCAGAAGAAAAGTTTTGTAGAAAGTATCGTGCTCTAAAAAAGGCAGCAAAACTCAGGAAAAAAGATTCGACTAAAATGGATGATTTACATAATGGCATTCTCAATAGAATTTTCGAAAATCCTGAGAAGCAGATATTTGTTTTGAATTCATTCAGATTAAACGAAAGATTGATTGCTCAACAAGGGACTTTCCTCGTTCAAGGAGATATTAATGAGACGTTCGACGAAAACCTCAAAGGGATACAAGGGTTTCAAAACTCGGATACAAACCTGCATAGAATTGTGATCGACATAGATATAGTCCAAAGGAACGACACCTTGAAAAAACTTAACAGCATGAACATTAACAACGCCACTCTTTTCCCGGGGCTGCAAGGGTTCGCGGAATCGCTGGCAAGTAAATTAGCATATCCCGAAAATTTTGGGAGAGAAGAAAGAAGCTAAACGTTAAATTTGGGACAGAGAAGAAAGAAGCTAAACGTTAATCAGTCAGGTAGGAGGCTTACCAAACGGCGGTATTTATTTCTGAAACGATGTCGGGCACCAAACGTCCAACATTTGCCTTCAGATTTTGAATTTTACACTTTGCCTTTCAACTTTTGGTTTTCGCTTTTAGTTTCCATGCAATACGATATTTATGCTTTATGTTTTCTTCTCAAAATCAACACGCCGAGGCCGAGAAGTACGAGCGTTGCCGGTTCGGGGATATAAGCTCCATTGGCTACCTTTGCATGATAAAAGTCTATTGTGATATTATTTCCTGGGGTGGCAAATTCGACATAAGTATTTGTATTGCTCCTGCCGTCTCCTAATTCGCAAATAAAAACAGGGGTCTCATTGTCAAACAAGTAAAAGTATGAATGATGGTTTTGCCTAACAAGCCGATAATTATGAGTTGCGGAGCCATCAAATCCTACAGGCGCAATGTTGGTGTTGCTGTAGTCGTCATCACCGTAATAATCGCTTATACTATCTTGGCCAGCGTAATTTATTAAAGGAACGTGCTGCCATAAAGTTGTGGAAACATCGTTTGTTTGTGAAAAAAAGGCAGCAATACCATTACCGCAGACATCCCTAACTTTGTACTCGATTGTTATATCACTATCCCCCGCAGGCATATTTGGCAAAACGGTTTTCCCCGCACATATTAAGCTATCACTGCTTAGAGTTGCATATCCGTCATACAGAACCTCAGTGAACATCTGGCCTTGCATGGCGGTATAAGAACCAACAAACGAGACTTGCCCCGCTCCATTGCCGTAAGTCTCGTCCAAAATATCCCAGTTCGGATTGACCCAGTCTGGTACTGCCTCTACTATAGTCGGACAAGTAACAATAAACAAAACTACCATCACCCAAATTGTTAAACTTCTACTTCTCATCACACTACCTCCTCAAAAAATTGTTTCTATGCGCATACTCCAACTGCACAGTTGGAACTAAAAGCAGAATATACAGGCATGGCCCTGTTCTTCATCTTCTCCGTCTCTTTTTCGGTATATTAGGTAAAGCCTAAAATACAATCCCATTATACGGCTATATGATAGGAAATCAAGAGAAATTACAGTAAAATGTTGATAATAACAAAAATAGACTGCTGCCTGTTTTCCCCGTATTGCCAGTAATTTGGTGGGGTAAAAGCCCCCACACTACCGACCAAATACGAGATACGCTTCACGATTCACGAGTCAAAGTACCTGCGGATATAATTGATTTGAATCGACGAAGCCGAGATAATATATTTATTTGCAAAATCTTAAATGGTGCTGTAGTATTAGTTTTTCTGGTTGAATAGAAAGGCGTTTACAACTTTAATTATTTTTATAGGAGGATTACAGCTATGGAACTGAAAATGTATTATGAAAAAGATGCCCCGATAGAGCCTCTCAAGGGCAGGAAAGTAGCCGTAATCGGCTATGGCAGTCAAGGTCATGCCCACAGTCTCAATCTCCGCGATAGCGGAATTAATGTCGCTGTCGCAGAGCTGGAGGGCACCGACAATTATAAACTGGCGAAGGAACACGGCTTTTCACCAGGCAGCATTAAAAGTGCCTGTGAAGATGCAAGTCTCGTTATTGTTACGCTACCAGATGAAATCGCAGCTAAGATTTATCAGGATGAAATTAGTTCCAGTCTAAAGGCAGGCCAGGCTCTCGGCTTTTGTCACGGCTTTAATATCCATTTCAAATACATTGTTCCGCCTGATGATATTAACGTTGTGATGATAGCACCCAAAGGACCGGGACATCTCCTTCGCAGTGAGTTCGAAAAAGGGGGCGGCATACCTTGTCTTGTGGCCGTGCAAAGGGATGCAACCGGCGATGCCAAATCAATTGCCCTTGCCTGGGCCAACGGTATTGGCGGCGCCAGAGCAGGTGTTATAGAAACGACCTTCAAAGAGGAAACTGAGACTGACCTGTTCGGCGAGCAGTGTGTCCTTTGCGGCGGACTTACGTCACTTATTAAGGCAGGTTTCGAAACATTGGTTGAGGCTGGATACCAACCTGAAATAGCGTACTTCGAGTGCATGCACGAGGTCAAATTAATAGTCGACCTTATGTACCAGGGTGGGATGAGCTATATGAGGTACAGCATATCGAACACTGCCGAATACGGCGACCTTACGCGTGGGCCGAGAATCATTAATGAGCAGACAAAAGCCGAGATGAAAAAGATACTGGCCGAAATTACCTCAGGCGAATTTGCCAAAGAGTGGATGCAGGAATATAAAACCGGCCTGAAAAAGTTTAATCAACTCTACGAAAAAGACCATAACTGTCAGCTCGAGCAGGTCGGCAAAAAATTGCGTAAGATGATGAAGTGGATAGAGACAAAAGAAGTCTGATAAAAATCAGTTTCAAATGTAATTTTTGGGATGTTGAAAAATGTTAATTCAATTCTACCGGTCGATAATTTTATCTTCGGTCCTTGTTTGCGTACTAACCGGCTGCGCAGTGGTTGACTTTGCTATGCCAGACAAACGTCCTTATTACCGACAGCTTTGGGAAAATTATAACAACATAAAGCTAAACGACAGTACCAGCGCAGATGTTCTCGCTGTCATCAAAACCTCCGAAGATGAGCTTATTAGTCAAAGTAAAAGCGTCATTGCCTCTTTAGGTCAGAAAAGGCAAACATACCATACCTGGTTTATACTCGTCGCTTTTGATGAGAACCTGCTCACGGCCAGCCGTAAACATTTGCTTATCGTAAATGAAAAGCCGAAAATTTTACTTGCAGAACCATGGGAAGGTGTTACCTATGACTGTCGGATGCTTCTGGAGAAGGAATTACTTGAAAAACCTTTTGCAGGTGAAAATGCCCGTCGCATTGCGATACTTAAGCAAGTGCTTGAAAATGTTCGCAAAGATATCGACCAAGTAAGCCCGGACAACAAAATGCTCGGCGTCGGCGGAATGATGATAAATCAGGCCATCGAGGCTGTCATAGTCAAACTTGAAGTCTCTCCTGCACAGGCAGAGCGTTTGAGCAATCCGGAGGGGCTCGAATTTGAGCATATCAGCCTTGATAAAGGCAGAATTCAAATGCTCCTTGAGAATGGCTCCGTCAAAGTCAAAGTGATGTTAGGCTCATTTGTCAGGTACTTCCAAAAGCGCCAGGAACAAGCCCAACTTTAGGAACCGATTCTTTTATATTGATTGTCAGAGCTGCACTTGGATTAAAAAAGAGGGTGGGCCTGTAAGCCGGGTTCTGTTTCCTGTGAAATATTATAGGATGACGGTGAAAAAACGAGTAATTGTTGTAATGTTATGCGTTTTACAGCGTCTGAATATATGGTGAAAGGTCAAAATTGTGTTTTTTAAGCGCTGATATGGGAAATTCCGGGCTACATTAAGGGGGTAAAATATGGTTGCGCGATTATACAAAACGTTCTTTATTTTATTCATCATTACTGTTCTTCTTTTTCCCAAAGCAGGTTCAGGATTGGTTATTACACACGAAGAAGGAAGATGGCCTGAGAGTTGGCCGGAAGGGCTTGAATCATATCGACAAAAGGCACGAACGATTGAGCTGGCTATGGGTAATCAAGAAAGCGTATATGAAATAGATTTCGGGAACCGCGAAGATTTTGAGAGGATTTGGCCAATAGTTTTGAAACTAAAAGATAAAGGGGCACCAATAAGACTTCGCAGCATTGAAAAGCCCTTCAAAAAAGGCAGGCTATTCAATAATGAAAGACCCGTGGTCCGGATATACAGCCATGTATGGCCCGCTCATGGCACTAGTCGGCCCGGCGGCAAGGTGCTCATACCGGTACCACCCTGGCCGGATTCAATCAAGTCATCAACTGGAGAGTTACCCGAATATGTAACAATTTCGGAAGATGGTATGGCTTGGGTACCGGTATATGGTCAATGGCCTGAATATATAACCATATCGGTAGATGGTGACCCTTGGATGTCGGATGGTGACCCTTGGATGCCAGTTGAAGCAAAGAAACCAAAAGGATTTATGTATCGTGCACGAACTGATATCGAGCTTGTGGTCGATGGGAAGATTGTAGATTTAAATCGTATTAATTTGCCTGCCGATACACCGATAATCGACAATCGTAACCTGAGTGAGATAAAACCCTCTGTTGTCAATCATACTGAATGGGTGAGCGAATGTCTCAGACGCAGCCAATCAATCAAGCCGGGAGCTACGCGCGCCGACCTTCTTGAACTTTTTACTACTGAAGGTGGGGTGTGTACGAGGACAAATAGACGATATGTTTATAAGGAATGTCCATACATAAAAGTGGATGTTCAATTTAAGCCGATAGATGATGGTAAGAAGTTCAGACCAGAAGATATAATTACTGAAATCTCCCCGCCGTTTTTGGAGTGGTCTATTCTAGATTAAGTGCGATTAGAGAAAAAGTGAGTCTGTTGGAACAGAGACGTTGAGCAGATAAAGAAAGACTCTTTGGACTTTAAAGTATCAAGAGCAAATACTCTTTTGGATATAATACCTGTCCTTACCCTGCTACTGAGAAAAACCAAGCTCTTGATGGTTTGGTTCAATCGGCAAAAGATATAGAAGGTTTTTTAAGCTTTATAAGGCTGGCAGGCTTTGCCAAGTAACAGATAATTATTAATAGCTCTTTTTACATCAGGCATCAGACCTATAACACTTGCTTCTTTAATGGCTATGAATCTTGGTGGGTGCTCGTGAATAGTCTGGTTTAAATGTGTCTATAAGGGTGTTAGATTGCTTCCGCCTTCGACTTTGCTCAGGACAGGTTTGGTCGAAATGACATCTTTTCAACAGAGCAGTTAAAAAAGAGAGTGGGTCTGTAAGCCGAGTTCTGTTTCCTGCAAAATGTTACAGGATGACGGCCATTTATCTCGACCAACTGTTACCAGTTGGCTCTGCCGCACCAAATAGGTGCGGCAAGCGACCTACCCGCTGTTATTGCCCGGGCCGAGCAACAGCATACTTGGTCTTGCAGGCGGTGGGGTTTGCCGTGCCGTCGCCGTTGCCGACGATGCGGTGCGCTCTTACCACACCATTTCACCATTGCCTGTACTCGTAGCCTTTAGTTAATAAAGGTACGGGTCATCGGCTGTGTATTTTCTGTGGCACTATCCCGGAGGTTGCCCTCGGTGGCTGTTAGCCATCACCGTGCCCTGTCCTGCTCGGACTTTCCTCCCCGCACCTATCAGGTACGAAGCGGCCGTCCGACCCACTCTCTTAACTTGACAAATAAATGCTGTGGTTTTCCTAAAAAGTATAACTTACATTCCTGCAATATTCATTATACCAGAAAAAGGCCGTGTTGTTCAAATCCCTGTTCGTTTTATTTCAATATGTTTCTTGAAGTTTGAATCATCGATGTTGGGAAAATCGGTCCTGTAGTGCACTCCTCTGCTTTCGGTGCGATTCAAAGCTGCCCTGGCCATAAGCAGACTGACGGTGAGCATATTCTGGCATTCCCAGCCCTGGTTTGAATCAAAAACTTTATCCATCACATACCTCTGCCAGAATCTGATGATATCCTGAGCTTCCTTTAATGGCTGAGCTTTCCTGGTGATGCCGACATTTCGCCACATAAGTGCCCTGAGGGAGTTTCTAACGTCGGCGGCATCCAGCCGGGTCCTGGCTGATTGCGGTACTTTATAAGAAATTTTCGGATGTCTGCCGTGGGTGTTTTCCTTCAGCTTCTCACAGACCGAGCGACCGGCAATTTTGCCGAATACGAGTCCTTCGAGAAGAGAATTGCTGCCCAATCTGTTTGCACCGTGCAGCCCCGTTGCTGCAACTTCACCACATGCATAAAGACTGTCGATACTTGTTCCGGCGCTGCTGTCGGTCTTTAAGCCGCCAATCATATAATGTGCGCTGGGCCTGACAGGAATTAAGTCGCTACTTACATCTATGTCGAAGCTCTCACATAGCTCGCTTATCAGAGGGAATCTCTTTGCAAAATGTTTTTTGTCGAAGTCTCTTACATCGAGATAAACGTGGGTTGACTTTGTCTTAAGCATATGGGCAAGAATAGCTCTGCTTACAATGTCACGGGGCGCAAGTTCACCAGCCTCATCATATTCTTTCATAAAGCGATAGCCATTGCTATCCAGCAGCACCGCACCTTCACCACGGAGAGTCTCAGTAATAAGGGCACGTGATGCTCCGGCAATGTAGAGTGTCGTAGGGTGAAACTGGATGAACTCAAGGTCCTGCAGGACAGCACCGGCTCTGTATGCCATAGCGATTCCGTCGCCGGTTGCGATGCTGGGGTTGGTGGTTTCCCGATATAACTGCCCTAAGCCGCCGGCCGCCAGAATCGTGTTTTCAGCCCATATTATCTGCAGGCCTCTTTTGTCCTGTCCGATTATCCCGATACAGTTATTCTCTTTATCAGTAAGCAAATCGATGACAAAGAAGTTTTCCAAAACCCTCACATTCGTTTTTTCTCTGACTTTGCGAATAAGAACAGATGCTATTGTTCGTCCTGTCTCATCGCCGTGTGCATGTGCGATACGTGGATGGCTGTGGCCACCTTCTAATGTGGTGGCGATTCGGCCGTTGACCATGTCAAACTGGGTACCCCAGGCCAGCAACTGCTTGACGAGTTCCGGTCCCTGCCGAACCACCATCTCAACTGTGCTTAGCTCACTGAGGCCACAGCCGGTCTTAAGCGTGTCGGCTATGTGTGATTCGAAAGTATCTGCTTTGTCGAGTGCCGATGCAATCCCGCCCTGGGCCTGCCATGTGTTGCTGTCGGCCAGAAAACCTTTGCAGAGAACAATTACGCTGCAATTTTCCGGGAGTTCCACTGCAGCTCGCAGTCCCGCAATACCGGCTCCGACAATCACACAATCGACAAACAACTGATGCGTTGAGGGACTGTCAATGCCTGTCAGGTATCTTCTAAAATCCGGCTCACTTGTCATAGGAAATCAGCAAATATGCCGTTTTATATACTTAATTTGATTCTGTTTCTGACATCACGATAACTCAGCAGAGAAACGATGTCCACAAAATACCGACAAGTTTATTCATGAGCTAATTTCGCCCAATTACATTCGGAAAGAACCGGAACGATTAACTCCCCCAGACTTAGCTCATCTTTATCAACCGTCTCGTCGTAAGGTAACACTGCCATTACATCCACTGCTGAGAAATGCTTTATGAGCTCACGATAAGTTTCGCTGGTTTGTGTCGTCCTGGTTGCATCCAGACCGTTTATTACTACGCCTGCGATTTTCAGTTGCGCCGCACGGACGCAGTCTATAGTCATAAGTGTATGGTTTATAACAGACGGTTTTACCTTCGCAACTATTACTACGGGCAACTTCAACACTGCCGCCAGGTCAAGCAGGTCATACTCTTCTGTTAAAGGCACCCGTACTCCACCGGTTCCCTCGACAACCACTATATCGCAATTTTGACATATTTGCTCATAGGCGGACGCAATTTTGTCAAAGTCTATCGGCCTTTTTTCCTGCAAAGCACAAATAAAAGGAGCATCCTCGCTGGTATAACCAACAGGTGTTACCGTTGAAAGAGACAGGTCGCTGTTCGCACAGCAGCACAAAAATTCCGCTTCATCGCTGACCATGCCTTCCCATTGACGCTGACAGCCAACGGCAATTGGCTTGAACACGCCGACTCTTAAATTCTGCTCGGCAAGGATTCGCGCAATTGCTCCGGCAATTAATGTCTTACCAACACCAATGTCGGTTCCAGCTATAAAAAGGCCTGGTTTTTTCGTTAAATCCAAATCAATCGGCATAACTAATTGCTGGTTTCTATTTTATTAGGGTCTATGGAATTGGGCTCGTTTGCATCAGGGGGCAACAGCCTTTCAAATTCTCCAACATCACCGAAAAGATTGGGGTCGTTACCGTATTGTATCATAAAATCCTGGAGCTCTTTCGTTGAGGCGGTCAAAACAATTTCAGAATCTGACTCTTCAAGAATTTCGTGTTTTAGAATATTGGGGTCGTTCTTAAACATCTGCTGCAGCTTGTCGGGATCTATCATTCGCATCTTAAGTGTTGGCTGAATTTGCTCTATCTTTATAAAAGAGTGTACACCTAAAAGGTGCATTTGATAAAAATCACTTGCGTCCAGTTTGGGCTCTTCAGGATACAAATCCATAAACAGCATGCTATCAAGCTCTCCAAGTACAACGCGGAAGTATCCCTTTTTGCCGTCAGGATCGGTATAAACCAGTTTGTACCTCACATCACTTTCGTTAGGGCTGTATCTCTTAAAGTCCCAGCTCTGGCCGTTGTCATCCAGCCACTGACCAACCAATTCTTCAAGGAAGACCGCCTCTTTTTCGGTAAAAAGCGGGTGCAGCGATTTTATGCAACCGGCGATAGCAGCCATCAGAATACAACCCATACATAAGAGGAATCTTTTTACATTCATTTTCCGGCCTCCAAAGAAATTTAATGTCTCGATTTATATAGATGATTTTACTGTGCTAAGCTCTGATGACAAGAACCATATTGATACTGGATATCGATGTCAAATCTGATATACTTATCCGTTGTGAGCCTTCTGGTTCTTAGTTTATCTCTTTGCTGCGAGAATTTGAGATTGCTTAGGCCTAAAGGCCTCGCAATGAAATAAAAACGCCCTTTTAGCACCCTGAACGGTTACGATATTTGAAGGGAAACCAGGATGAAATTCGACAAGTTTACATTAAAAGCCCAGGAAGCACTGGCTACGGCACAGCAGATTGCAATGGCTAAATCGCATACGGTGCTGTCGCCGCTGCATCTTCTAAGTGCCCTCTGCAGCGATGATGAAGGCATTGCAGTTATGATTTTGAAAAAAATCGGGGCAAATGTTTTCCGCATAAAGGAAATGACAGAAAGCGAGCTTTCTCGTCTCCCACAGGGTCAGGGCGGCAATATTCTCACGCCTGAGCCGGTGCTTAATCAGATCATTTTAGATGCTCAAAACAGAGCTGATTCTATGGCCGATGAGTATCTCAGCGTTGAGCACCTTTTTATTTCGCTTGCCGCCATACAGAGCGATGCAAGCCAAATCCTGCACCTTAACTCCATTACACCAGAGCAAATCGAGGGCGCCCTGAAGGAGATTCGCGGCGGAGCAAAGATAATAGACCAAAATCCGGAGGATAAATACAAGGCTCTGGATCGCTACGGAATAGACCTGCTGGAGATGGCTAAGGAAGGTAAGCTTGATCCGGTTATAGGCAGAGATGAAGAGATACGCCGGTGTATGCAGGTTCTTAATCGCCGGACAAAAAATAATCCTGTGCTGATTGGTGAGCCCGGCGTAGGTAAAACCGCTATTGTCGAAGGACTCGCCCAGAGAATCGTTGCAGGAGATGTCCCGACTGGTCTAAAGGACAAAAGAATAATCGCCCTGGATATGGGCTCGCTCATTGCGGGGACGAAATTCAGGGGTGAATTCGAAGACCGTCTCAAGGCCGTATTAAAGGAAGTAATAACTGCTCAAGGCAGAATAATTCTGTTTATAGACGAGCTGCATACGGTTGTCGGTGCCGGCAAGGCCGACGGTGCCGTTGACGCCGGCAATCTGCTCAAACCTTCCCTTGCACGAGGAGAACTCAGGTGCATCGGTGCCACTACTATAGATGAGTACCGAAAACATGTCGAAAAGGACGCTGCCCTTGAGAGACGGTTTCAGCCGATATTGGTTGACCCGCCAACTGTTGAAGAGACAATAGCAATTCTCAGAGGATTGAAAGACCGGTACGACACTCACCATGGGGTTCGTATTACCGACTCAGCTCTTGTTGCGGCCGCAACTTTGTCGAACCGCTACATATCCGACAGATGGCTGCCCGATAAGGCAATTGACTTAATCGACGAGTCAGCCTCGAAACTTCGAATCGAGAATGATTCGCTGCCAGCCGAGCTTGATGGAATCCGCAGAAAGATTGTTCAGCTTCAAATAGAACGCGAGGCTCTCAAAAAGGAAACTGACAAGGCAAGTAAAGATAATCTGAAGAAAACCGACAAACAGTTATCTGAACTCGAAGAGCAGGACAAAAAACTTTCACAACAATGGGAAAAGGAAAAAGGCCAGATTGACCAGATAAAACAACTCAGGCAAAAAATTGAGGATGCTCAAACGCAGTTCGAAAATGCTCAGCGCAAGGGCGAACTTGAATCCGCTGCACGTCTGAAATACGGAACGATTGCAGAGCTTAAAAAGGAGCTTGCCGAAAAAGAGGAAAGCTTTTCGCACTCCGACAGGAGTATAATTCAAAACGAAGTTACAGAAGATCACATTGCCTCTGTTGTCTCCAAATGGACAGGTGTCCCTGTATCCAGATTGCTAAGCGGCGAGCGAGCCAGACTTATGAAAATGGAAGAAGCGATAAGAGCTCGCGTTGTTGGCCAGGATGAGGCAGTCGGCGCCCTGTGCAACGCTGTCAGAAGGAATCGAGCAGGCCTCGGCGATCCGAACCGCCCGATAGGCACTTTTCTGTTTCTCGGCCCAACAGGTGTAGGTAAAACCGAGTTATCCAAAGCACTGGCTGATTTTATGTTCAACGACCCCAATGCTATGGTTCGGATTGATATGAGCGAGTTTATGGAGCAGCATTCGGTAGCCCGGCTGATTGGTTCACCGCCGGGATACATCGGCTATGAAGAAGGCGGTCGGCTGACTGAAGCGATTCGGCGAAAACCGTATTCGGTGATATTGTTAGATGAGATAGAAAAGGCACATCCGGATGTTTTCAATGTGCTGCTGCAGGTTTTTGACGATGGTCGCTTGACGGACGGCAAAGGCAGGACCGTTGACTTTAAGAACACGGTAATAATTATGACAAGCAACATCGCAAGTCAGCAGATTCAGGCCCTTAGCGAAGAATCCGGCGCAGACTGGGAGATTGAAGCACACGTAAAGGATGCCCTGAGGAAACATTTCAAGCCGGAGTTTTTAAACCGTGTCGATGAAGTAATTGTTTTCCACACCCTGACAAAAGAAGATTTGCGGAAGATTGTCGATATTCAACTTGATTATCTGCGCCAGCGTCTGCACGGGCGCAATATCAAGCTTGAGTTTAGCGACAGTGCCCGGGAACAGATTATGGATGAAGGATATGACCCCGTCTTTGGCGCAAGACCTCTGAAGAGGACAATCCAGCAGAGACTGGAGAACAAGCTCGCTACCGAACTGTTGTCGGGAAAATTCTCCGAAGGTGATTCTATAAAAATAGACGCCGCAGGCCGCCGTTTCACCTTTACAAAGGCTTGAAATATCACTGCAATGGGTCTTTTTACATATCGAGCCTTATCATCTTTATCGCTATGTAATTTATTTTCCTAAAATTGTCTTGCGGATTTCGTCGCAGATAACAAAATGATTAGAAAATCTGGTCATTGGGATTGATAAATTGAAGAGTTGGTTATAAGGGATTTGAGAAATGGAAGTCAAAAAAGTATTAGAGCAGGTGAGAAAAGATCTAATTAAGTTTATAACGCTGCAATTCACCGATCTATTGGGTGTTACAAAGGAAATCATCATACCGGCTGAAGACCTGGAGGATGCATCTGTCAACGGGGTCTGGTTCGACGGCTCTTCAATCGAGGGTTTTGCCAGGATTCAGGAAAGCGATTTATTCCTAAAGCCGGATATGACGACATATGCTCCAATTCCCTGGCTTACCGAAGACGGCAAAACAGCGAGATTTATCTGCGATATCTACCGACCTGATGGTAAACCCTTCGAGGGGGATCCGAGGTTCATCTTAAAGCAGGCGATTACCGAAGCGAAGAAAAAAGGATTTGAGTATAAAGTTGGTCCTGAGCCGGAATTTTATCTCTTTAGAGCCGCCAATGATAAAAGAACCACACCACTGGATTACGGCAGCTACTTCGATCTTTCCTCCCACGAAGGTTATCAGGTAATCAAAAAAATTGTCGGTGCACTGGGATATTTCGGCATAAAAGTTGAAGCATCCCATCACGAAGTTGGTTTCGGCCAATACGAAATAGACTTTAACTACGGTGGTTGTCTCGATATAGCTGACAAGGTTTTGACACTGAAATATTGTGCGAAGAAAATCGCTCAGATGTCAGGTCTTCACGCAACTTTTATGCCAAAGCCGATAATGGATGCGGCCGGCTCCGGCATGCACGTCCACCAAAGCCTGTTCGACACAAAATCGAAAACTAATGCCTTTTACGATAAAGAGCACAAATACAACTTATCCAAAACCGCTTATAGCTTTATCGCCGGCCAAATGAAACACATAAAAGCTATGTGTGCTGTAATTTGCCCCACGGTAAACTCGTACAAAAGATTGATTTCAGGATTTGAGGCGCCGGTTTACATAACCTGGGCAGCAATGAACCGCTCGGCGCTGCTGCGGGTTCCAAAATGGTTCAAGGCAAAACAGGAAGCTGCAAGAATAGAGCTTCGATGCTCAGATCCAGCCTGCAATCCCTATTTGGCATTTGCGGTTATGCTGCGGGCAGGCCTTAACGGCATAACAGAGAATCTGCAGCCGCCGGAGCCAGTTGAAGAAAACGTATACAGTCTCGATGATGAAAGTCGGCTCAGTAAAAGCATTGACATGCTGCCGAGCTCTCTTCGTGAGGCTATGGATGAGCTGAAAAAAGACAAGCTAATCCAAAGTGTGCTCGGAAAACACCTGCTCGAGGTTTACATAGATGTAAAAACCAAGGAATGGAGCCAGTTCAAGAAGCAGGTTACCAAGTGGGAGATTGATACTTACCTGGACATCTTCTAATCTTAACCAGAGATTCGAAATTGACAGAGAGCGAGTATCCTTTGATTTAGGTCTGGCAGATTCCGCTGGATGTTTTAGCTGACACAGAAGCGACAGTGAGCATTTCGCCTTGTACAAGTTCTTAAGCTGTGAGATATATTTATGTGCCAAATTGACGAGACAACATAACGGATTCTACGATTGATGTGAAAAAACTGGAAATAGTATGGGTAGAGCTGACTTTACACTATAGTAAATGAAAGAATTGCTATTAATGAAAAAAATTCAAAACAATCTATCCGGAGCATGGTCGGCATCTCCTACTCCGTTGACAAAAAAATTTAAGATAGACAGAACCTCTGTTAGAAGGATGGTCATGCACCATATTCGCCTTGGACAGAAAGGTATCTTTATCGGCGGTACTTGTGGTGAAGGGCCTTTTTTACCTAAAGATGATCTTGGTCTTTTAGTTCAGACAGTTGTAAAAAGCAATAACAGCAAAATGGCTGTTGCTGTGCAGGTTACAGATAATTCGTATGCTAAGGTGCTGGAAAATATCAAGGCAATTGAATCACTCGGAGCAGACATTGCAGTTATAGCAGAACCGTGGTTTATCAATTGTATAGGCCAGCAAGATGATATGCTTAAGTATTATATGGAATCGATTGAGAAATCTAAGCTTCCTGTATGTATTTATTGCAGAGGTGCTAAGCAGGTGCCTGTAAAGTTTTATAAGCGGATACTCACTCATCCTAATGTTTGCATGTTCAAGGACTCTTCCGCCAATGAACAAATAATGCAGATAGCTTTGTCGGCAGCCAAAAAACGCAATGACCTTACTATTATGACAGGTGTTGAGCTTGGTATGGTCCCGGCTCTTAAGACAGGCTATACAGGTATTTTGGCTGGAGGTGGAATTGTGATAGGCCATCTTACAAATCAAATGATTGAAACAGCAAAACAGAGAGATTGGGCAAAACTCGAAAAACTCCAGAAGCATTGTGACAAAATAAACTATACTGTCTATGGTGGTAAAAAAATAACAAGCTGGCTTACAGGTTTAAAATATACTCTGGTCAAGATGGGTATCTTTAGTACGACAACCGGTTATCTAAACTATCCGTTATCAGAGACGACAAAAAAGAAAATTGATGTGATGATCGAGAAAGAAAAAGATACCTTGTTTCCGTGACAGATGCCTTTAGATTGAAAATGAAAAACAAATCAGAAAAGATAAAAGTAATAGACCGCAAAGCTTCAGAAAATGAATATATGCACAAAGATTTTCATGGTACTTTGTGTTACGTAATAAAATACCTTGAAGATAATTATGGGCTTGGTTCTGTTGAGCAATATCTTCAACAGGTAGCAAAGACATATTTTTTGCCGCTAACCCAAAAGCTTAAAAGTGAAGGCTTAAAGGCCTTAGAAAACCATTGGCGGGAAGTTTTTACCAGAGAAGATGGTAAATTCAATATTAGCTATGAAGATGATAAGCTGGTTCTGGTAGTCAAACAATGCCCAGCCATCGCACACCTGAAAACCAGGGATATGTTTTTTACAGATAAATTTTGTCTGACGACCAAGGTTGTCAATAAGACGATTTGTCAGCCAGCAGGGTATGATTGTAGCTGTGAATATAAACCAGGCAAAGGCAAATGCATTCAAAAGTTCTGGAAGGAGCAAAAATGATATCTTGCACTGAATTTATACCTGCATATAACGAATTATTTAAATTCCTTGACAAAAAAGGCGGCAAAAAAGCTGTTGTAAAATTCTGGGAAAACGTATCAGACGCCTGTTTGAATAATCTTCGTCATTTGGCAGCAAAAAAAGGTTTGGCAGGTTGTTTTGAGTATTTTAACCATACCCATAACGAAGAAGCTGCTGATTTCCGTATGGAACTTGATGAAGATAATAGCGTTTTATCAATAGAAATGCGATATTGCCCAAGTATGGGCAGATTGCTGAAAGAAAAGCACATCGAGCCTTATGAATTCTATTGTGAACATTGTGACACACTTTATAGAAGAGCGTTTGAGCCTCTAGGATTTGATTATGATATTGATTTGAGCCAATGTGGTAAGGCAAAATGTAAAGCGGTTATAAAAAAAAGTACCAATCTGGCATAAAAGAAAACATCGGGCAATTTTGGGTTGCCCGATATTTTCCGGAGGGGAGAAAAACTGTCAGAATTTTTTTTATTATCGGCACAATCTCTCGATAGCTTTAGCTAAAGTTGCCATTTTACCGCTTCTGTTAAAATATACGCTTTGGTTGAGGAAATGTTCTTTTTTTGACCCCAGGCGGATTTGAACCTTAGGGCCGGGCTGTTTGTTAATCCAGGCTCATAGGTTCCTGGGCACGGCTGTTTTTGCGATAAATGGTTATACCTTTGCAGCCAAGCTCGTAAGCCAGGCGATAGGCCTTATCGACGGCTGAAAGTGTTGCTTTGGTCGGAAAATTTATGGTTTTGCTGACCGCTGCATCACAGTGCTGCTGAAAGGCTGCCTGCATCCTGATGTGCCAGTTGGGTGAGATATCGTAAGCGGATTTGAAGATTTTTCGTATTCCGGAGGGTATCTTCGCAATTTTTTGAATGCTGCCGGCTCGGAGAATCCGCTTTTCAAGGGCTTGATTGTACAAGCCTGCCTTTTGTGCAATTTGCCTGAAAATCGGGTTAACCTCCAGCATCTTCGCACCATTTAGGACCTGGCGTACAAATACGGGGGAAAACACCGGCTCGATACCACAGGAGCAATCTGCTATTATGCTGATGGTTCCGGTTGGAGCGACGCAGGTTATAGATGCATTTCGTACCCTTTTGTTTCTTTCGGTGCGCCAGGTGCTCTGGCTCCAGTTTGGGAACGGGCCCCTAAGGTCGGCAAGCTCGCTGCTTGCATTGCGTGCGTTTTTGTTAATGAACTCCATAACGGCACTGCCAAATTCGACACCCTTTTGTGAATCGTAAGGGTTGCCGAGCATAAAGAGACAATCTGCAAAGCCCATAATTCCTAAGCCGATTTTGCGATTGGCCAGTGCCAGCCGGGTAGTATCTATGACAGGATAACTACAGAGGTCGATGATATTATCCAGGAAACGAACGGCGAGTTTGACTGTTTTAGCCAGTTCAGGCCAGTCAATATCGCGTTGTCCTTCTGTGCCGGTGACAAATTTTGCGAGGTTTATACTGCCGAGCGTGCAGGCCTCAAAGGCCAGCAAAGGCTGCTCACCACAGGGATTTGTCGCTTCTATCATTCCTAAAGAAGGTGTAGGGTTGTCTCGGTTGATTCGGTCGATGAATACGACACCAGGCTCACCGGTTTTGTGGGCGCAACTGACAATCATTTTCCAGATGTCTACGACTTTATAAAATTGTCGGTGCTGTCCCGACGGTGGTTTGGATTTACCCTTTATCGCGTAAAGGTCATTTATAGTGTAGCCGCCAATGTCAATATTGCGAGGCAGCAGGTATCTTTGGCCGGTGCGTGGATTTTTTACGACGTGCAGGGATTGGCCGGACTTTATAAGCTGTTTCATCCAATCGTCAGTAATCTTGACGGAAATATTGAAGTTAGTAAAGGCCTTGAGGTCTTGTTTTGCATGTAAGAATTTAAGGATATCAGGATGCTCGACACCCATCATACCCATATTTGCACCTCTTCTGAATGCACCCTGCTGGATTGCATCGGTAGTCTGTGAGAAGACTTTCCAGAAGCTGATTGGTCCGGAGGTTGTTCCTCCGCTGGAGGCAACGCGGTCGCCTGTCGGGCGCAGCTTATCAAAGGAAAAACCCGTTCCGCCGCCGGCTTTTTGAATTAGCGCAGTCTGTTTAATGGTTTCGAAGATGTCCTCGATGCTGTCATCAATCGGCAGTACGAAGCAGGCACTGAGCATACTGCCCGGCCGGTTAGCGTTCATAAGGGCAGGAGAATTTGGCAAAAACCGAAGCGAGGCCATTAGCTCGTAGTACCTGCTGTGCCAGGTGTTCACTTCACCGGCGCCGGTACCGTATTTTGTTTCGGCCTGGGCAGCCGCCAGAGCCACTCTGGCAAAAAGCTCTGCTGGTGTTTCAATACATTTGCCCTGCTGATCCTTGACCAGGTACCGGCTTTTGAGCACAGTCAAGGCATTTTCAGTCAGCGCCGGAGGCTTACCTGGCGGCGATGTTGGGCTAAATTGCTCCATAAGTAATTTTCACAACCAAAAAAGTATTATCAAAACTAACTTTTCCTTATCCACCTTAGCCTGAAGATGTTGCGAATTCGCTCGGTAAATCTCAAGCCCAAATGCTGTGTACTGGTTCTAAAGTCAGCATCCCTGAAATCCTTGCCGGTCGGCTTGGCTGGCGATTTGCCGAATACAGCAAGCAATAAACCTGCTATTAACCCAAAAAATGTGTTAAGCTTTTTACGAAAAGACATTGTTATGACTTATCAAGTAAAGTTCCCTGCGACTAATTATCGTTGCACGGCTGATTTTAAGCCATCAAATAGTTTTCGGCCGGTTCTGCTCTGTAATCCGGTTTTGGCAAATAATTGATGTCTCTCGAGGATAGTCAATTTCGCATCGTAGTATCTTTGCACAGCCTGAATGCCCCCTTGAGCAGCGCCGTTGGTCTTGTACTGGATGTCAGAAAGCCATCGACTTATTTCATCATCATACTCAGCAGGATAAATGAGAGCGACAGCAAAATTATCGTCTTCGTATCTTGCTAAATGCAGCTTCGCACGGCAAGGGGGAAGGGATTTGCCTGCTAAGGATGTCAGGTTTTCAAAGTTTTTTCGGGCTGCAGCGAGAGTTGTGGAATAGAAAAACATGCCTGCCTCAAGCCGGAAAATCTCGGCCCTTATGCCCTTTAATTCCAATCTGCCGTCGGGGTATGCCCTGTGTATCTTATAGACTTTACAGTCCTTGTATTTCTCGCTTTCGGTAAGTTCGGCAACCTCCTGTGCAGTAAAACCAACCGCACAGTGATCGCCAAAATCAATCACATACAGGCCGACATATTTACTGCTGTCGCTTAGCTCAGGCAACTTCATAATAACAATATTATAATGGAAGATGGGTTTGGCTGCACGATTTTTGTGGTTCGAATAGTCAAATATTGCGTGCAACTGCTATTTCGTCACAGTGCTGTTGTTTTGGGCAGCGGGCACAGTCGCTCCAGACCTTCATAGGCAGCGTGGACTTATCGATTACGTCAAATCCCAGTTTCTCAAAGAATTCGGGCTCTAAAGTAAGTGCGAAGACTCTGTTAATGCCGAGCTGACGAGCCTGCTCGAGCGCCTGGGCAATTAACATTTTGCCAATCCCCGAGCCGATATCTGCCTGATTAACCGCCAACGATTTTATTTCCGCCAGATCGGACCAGATAACCTGCAGGGCACAACAGCCGAGTACTCTGTTGTCGCGCTCGACAACAGCAAAGCTTTGAAGGTTCTCGTAAATATCGGCCATCGAGCGAAACAACATCCTCTCGAGTTCGGCATGGGAGCTAATCAGGGCATAAATGGCCCTGACATCTCCGACTGTAGCTTTTCGCACATTCATATAACTAAACTGCCATTTTAAAAGCACTTGTTTCAGGTGAATTTTACCGTAATGACCTGAAATTTCAAAAAAGTTTTGATAAATTGTTTTGGTATGGAACAAAAAAGATTGACTAAACGGGACGAGCCTGTTAAAGAGTCAGCCAGTAATTTGGGTAGGAATAGAAAGAATCGAAGTATTCAGGCAACCCGGAGCTTAGAGAAAAAAGTGATATTACAAGACAATCCAAATAAAGCCGGCTTTCGCTCACTATCGGCTGGGGAGGTTTCGAGGTTAATTGACCAGGGCTGCAGATGTGATGACTGGTCGAAGGTGGAGGTGGCAGAAGGCTTTGACCCGGCCTGGATTTGTGCAACGTACTTTTCGGGTGATATCAGGCTTGGCGTGTTCAAAAAACAGGTCGAGTTCTTCGGCGGTGTTAAGAAGCCTGCCGGCATAAGTAACGCATCATTACATAACTGTACGATTGGCAACAATGTCTATATCAACGAGGTTAAAAATTACATAGCTAATTACACAATTGAAGATGACGTGGTTATTGACAACGTGGATATGTTAGCTGTCGGTGGTGAAAGTTCATTCGGCAACGGCACGGAAGTCGCTGTTCTTAACGAAGCCGGCGGCAGAGAGATACCTATATACGACAATCTCTCATCCCACACTGCTTACATAATAGCCTGTTATCGCAACAGGCCCCGGGTAATTGACAATCTAAAGAAGATGATAGCTGAGTACACTAAGTCAGTAACTTCATCTGTGGGCCTGGTTGGCCAACGGGCAAGGCTTATAAACTGCAGGACAATAAAGAATGTCAAGCTTGGTCCGGCATGCCATATTGAAGGGATTGACAGGCTTGAGAATGGTTCAGTCAATAGCTGCCCGGAGGATCCTGTTTACATCGGGCCAAGTGTCATTGCCGAGGATTTCATCTGCTGCAGCGGCTCAAAGGTAACTGACGGCACGATTATATGTAAATGCTTCGTCGGCCAGGGAACGGTATTAGCCAAACATTATTCTGCGGAGAATTCCATATATTTTGCCAATTGCGGCGGTTTTCACGGGGAGGCCTGCTCGGTATTTGCCGGCCCATATACTGTGACGCATCATAAGTCCACATTGCTGATTGCGGGCCTTTTCTCGTTCTTAAATGCCGGCAGCGGCTCGAATCAGAGCAATCATATGTATAAGCTCGGCCCGGTTCATCAGGGTGTTGTCGAAAGAGGTTCCAAAACGGCTAGTGATTCATATATTCTCTGGCCTGCTAAAGTGGGAGCTTTTACCGTTGTGATGGGCCGGCACTATAGAAATTCAGATACATCTGATTTGCCGTTTTCGTATCTGATTGAGCATGAAGATGAAAGCATTCTTGTTCCCGCAGTAAACCTCCGGAGCGTTGGTACGGTTCGAGATGCGAGAAAGTGGCCCAGACGCGACAGGAGGAAGAATCCGACAAAGCTTGATTATATTAACTTCAAACTCCTGAGCCCGTACACAATTCAGAAAATGCTCAACGGCCAACGATTGCTCGAGGAGCTTAGAGCCACATCAGGCGAAACAAGCGATTACTACACGTATCATAGTGTAAAAATTAAGAACTCATCATTAGAGGAGGGTATCAAATTATACCAGTTAGGCATTTACAAGTTTCTTGGCAACTGCCTTATTAAGCGGTTAGAAGACAAACAGCTCAAAAATATAGACGAGCTTGTCGAAGATCTTCGGCCCCAAACTGAACTCGGCAGAGGTAAATGGGTGGATTTGGCCGGTCTGTTTGCACCGGAAGAGGCGGTACATAAAATGCTTAACGATATCGAAACCGGTGCCATCAACGCATTGCGACAAGTAGATGAAGCTTTCAAATCAATGCACGAAAGCTATCCGAAATTCGAATGGGCATGGGCCCGGCACATTCTGGAGCAGCAGCTTGGTAAGGCAGCCGACGGGATAACAGGCAAAGATATTATTAATTTGATAAATAAGTGGAAAGAATCGGTGGTTGAGCTTGACGAAAAGCTTTTTGCCGATTCCAGAAAGGAATTCACTGCTACGGCCAGAATCGGCTACGGTCTCGATGGCGACAGAGAAAGCAAACAAGCTGACTTTGAGCAGGTCAGGGGCAGATTTGATGATAACAGATTTGTCAGTGAAATCAGGCAGCATATAATTACAAAAACCAGGCTCGCAGATGAGCTTGTTACCAGAATGGAAAAATTGCTTTAATGTTGACTGCGTTTTAAGAAGGAGAATTTCATGAGAGTGATTATCGAACCGGATTACGAGACGGCATCAAAATGGTCAGCCAATTTTGTGGCAAGTCGGATAACATCCTCCGGCGCCAGTGAATCCAAACTTTTTGTTCTGGGGCTGCCAACAGGGTCGTCACCTCTGGGTATGTACAAGGAGCTTATAGAACTTTATAAGGCTAAAAAGGTATCATTTAAGAATGTCATAACCTTTAATATGGACGAATATATCAATCTGCCTGAAGACCATCCCCAAAGTTACCACCGCTTTATGTGGGATAACTTCTTCGGGCATATAGATATTCCTAAAGAAAACGTCAATATTCTTAACGGCAATGCCCCGGATCTTAAGGCCGAATGTACCAGCTACGAGGAAAAGATAAAAAAGGTAGGCGGTATTGATTTGTTTGTCGGCGGCATTGGCCCGGACGGGCACATAGCATTTAACGAACCCGGGTCATCGCTATCGTCCAGGACACGTGTCAAGACACTTACCTACGATACCATAGTGGCAAATTCGCGATTCTTCGATGGTGATGTCAACAAGGTTCCAAAGAGGGCTTTAACCGTAGGTGTCAAAACAGTCATGGATGCCGAACAGGTGCTGATTATTGTCAATGGTCACAACAAGGCTCGGGCGCTGCGGCATGCGATTGAAGAAGGTATCAATCATATGTGGACGATAAGTGCACTTCAGATGCATCCGCAGGGAATTATCGTCTGTGATGAAGAAGCTGCGGTCGAACTCAAAGTCGGCACGGCAAAGTATTTCAAAGATATAGAATCAGCTAATCTTGACCCTGCCACACTGTTGAAATCCTGACTTAGGCAGTTTCGCACTGTCCCGGGCACTGCTGTAAGAACCAGTTGACCAGTTAGCCTACCGGCCGGCCGGGTAAACTATATCTGCATCTTCCTTTAAGGATTCTACATATTGCATTGAAGCTTCACGGCGCTTTGTACGGGTTAATCTTTCTATGATATTGTCTTTGGCCTGTTCAAAACTTTCAGCAGAGGCCTCTTTGCGGTCGGTTACCTTTATTATATGATAGCCGAACTGGGTCTCCACTATATCACTTACCTGGCCGATTTCTAATTCGAATGCGGTCTTTTCAAACGCCGGTACCATTCTACCCCTTGCAAAAAGACCCAGATCCCCTCCACGTTTAGCAGAGGGACAGTCGGAATTGGCCTTGGCCAGTTCAGCAAAATCTGCGCCCTGTTTGATCTGCTTGAGCAGTTCCTCGGCCTTGGCTTTGGCTTTAGTCTCATTGGGGTCGCTATTGGGCTCGGATAATACGTCGGTTTTGATGAGTATATGGCTTGCCCTGACCTGTTCGGGCGACTGGAACTGTTGTTGATTTTCATCATAGTACTTGCTGGCTTCTTCTTCAGTAACTTCTATCTGCGGGCCTAATTCGGCCTCCATAAGTCTTTGGTATGGCAGACCCTTGCGAACCTGGCCCTTCCACTGCTCAAAATCCTGCCCTCTTTTTTCAATCATATCCTTGAACTCTGTGAGGGACATTCCCTGTTGACCAGCTATTTCCACGATGTAATTGTCCACATCTTCTTCGCTGACAACTATGTTAGCCTGTTTTACCTTCTGCTCTAACAGCACCTCGGTTATCATTCTATCCAATGTGTCCTTTTGGAGCCTTTCTTCGAACTGCTCAACAACTTTCGGTGAAGAATTAGGAGAGCGTGCTTTTAATCGCTCAATCTGTGGTTTGATGCGTTCGGCAACCTCGCTTTCCATAATATCTATCCCATTAACGGTTACGGCTACGCCGGGTTTTGCGGACGGGGCAATTTGTTCGGAGGACTCCGGCATCTCTACCAAAGCTGCACCGGGCTCGGCAACCTTGACTTGAGCCTCAGTTGGCGCCTTTTGTTCCTGAGGTCTTGGCTCTTCAGTAACAGGTGCTGACGGCATTTTCTCGGCGGTAATTTCGGTAACTTTCTGTTGAGTTTCAGCTTCGGCCTGCACAGCAGAAGCTTGTACGGCTGTTTCCTGAGGCCCTGTCGTAGATTCAGACTCACAGCCGGAAATAACAACCAAACCAAAAACTACCAAACAGGCCATAGCAGCTAGATAACTTTTCGTTTTCATAATTAGCATCCCTTTAAAACTCATACTTTAACAAATTTTTTGTAACAAAATGCCATTATTTCAACACAGGCTGGATAAGTCAATAATTTTATATGCACAAATTTGGGATGGCCTGGGAACATCGTACACCCCTGGTAAGGATAAGATATATCCTGCAACCAGAAAACCTGGTTTTGACAAAATGGAGTCGAGCCCAGCCCGGGAAAAATCAGTAAAGGCAGTATAGACGGTCAAAAATCAAGCATAGATTTCAGCCGTGCCATTGGAAAGTTCCTCCCCGGGCAATCTGTTACCGATGCTCCAGGAGTAGTTTTATGCCCGTATATCCGGCTCTTGGGAATTCTGTAACGTTTTTGCAGGAACCGAACCAATCTGACAAGCGACTGCATCTGCCGCCTGGTAGGTATATTTCGGTTAAAGTCTCCGACGAGGCAGATTCCAACAGCTTCCTTATTAGCCCAGTTTCCGGGTGTCCGGCCGCAATGGGCTCCTGTCATTTGATTAAGCCAGCGGAATGTAACTTCAACTTCCCCATCACCGCTGTCATTGCCATTGCCTATTACAAAATCATAGCCGATGCCCTCCCAGTGCCTTACCTCTCTATGCCACTTGCCGAATATGGCAGCGTTGCCGTTCTCAGTTGCCGAATGATGTATCACTATTGCTGTCCAATTCCTCTCGAGATGTGCCGGTGGCACCCAGTTGTTAGGAACACCGCCTTGCAAGTTTATTGTCCTGCCCGCAGTCTCGGTTTTCGATGGATGAACAATTCTGTGCTCAGAATGACTATAATCAGCAACAATCTCCGGCATTGCCTCATCATAACCAATGCAGCCGGAAACGGCCAATATAAGACCTATAAGGACATCGCCAATGAGTTTTCTCAAAACCAGCCAATTCTTTCTAATACACATTTTTACTCCTGCGGGAAACTTTTGACAAAATTTACTATCACGGCCCTATCGACATCCAATCAATCATTGACCCTGTTTTTTGTACTTCACCATATGTACGGAGTTGCCGCGCCGGCTAAACTCAACAACATCCATATAAGAGCGTATAAGAAACAACCCTCTGCCATAGGACTTATAAAGGTTTTCACCACACCGCGGGTCGGCGATAGAAGCAGGATTGAATCCATCACCTTCGTCTGTCAGGAAAACCTCGATTTTTTTTGCATTGACGCTGTAATCCACCTTTATTTGTTTGCGGGGATCCATCTTATTACCATGCTTGAGAGCGTTAATAAATGCTTCCTGCAAGGCTAAATGAACAGCAAAAATGTCGTCCTGGCTAAAATCGCTGCTTTTTAGTTTCGATAAAATACTGTCACAGCACCCCTCTATCGCAGATGTCTTGCTGGCAAGCACAACAGAGCAGCTAACAGCAGGTTTTGATGTCATTTATCCTCTTATCCGTCAAAAAAGCATATCAGCAGACAAACAAACTTTCCTTTAAGTTCAAGCCCTTAACTGCCAGAGATGAGCAGATAAAATATCATGGCACCGGATGCAACAGGTCTCTAAACCGAACTTAATGAGCCTGTGATAATTCCCGAACCGCAGCTTCAATGTCCTGGCAGATATCAAATACTTGTGTCAGACGCGTTATTTTGAATATTTCATAAATCTTCGCATCGATGTTGCAGAGCTTCAGTCTTCCTTTACGTTCGTATATCCTCTTGCTGATTCTTATTAAAAGGCCCAGAACGGCTGAAGATAAAAAGCGTACACTTTGAAAGTCCAGAATAATATTCATCGGCTCTGCCTGGGCGATAACAGAGACAAGAGATTCCTGGAGAGCACGGATATCGCTTTCTTCGAGGATTTTCTCATCTGTGAAAGCAACTATGGTTGCCCCTTGCGTATACCGAACACTTATTCTTGGGTTAATCGGTTCCATAACTATCTCCCAAAAGCTTAAAACAAGGTGGTATACTATGTACCAATTTAAAAGATGTCAAGTTTTTTAAAGTTAGCCCTGCGATTTTACCGACTCTATGGTATCCAAACCGCTAATAAGAGAAAAAGTAAAAAAATTCCAGGAAAATCTTGCAATCAGGTACTTCTACGGCTAAAATCAGGAATGTCCTGATATACATCTACAGCTATAAGTGTATAATATGTCAAAAGTAATTGGAAATCTATTTAAAATCGTAACTTTTTTTTAATTTAAGGAGATTATGAAAATGAGAATCAGTAGATCGACAGGGTACGCAATGTTGGCGGTCGGTTATATCGCCAAGCACAAGGAAGAGGGAATAATTCTCTCGCAAACCATCTCCAAGAAGTACAAAATTCCGTTGGAGTACTTGCTCAAGATAATGCAGCAATTGGTGCGTGCTAACATACTGCGAAGCAAAAGAGGCCCCCGAGGTGGTTTTTCCCTTGCCAAGCCTACCAAGAAAATCACAATGTTGCAGGTCATCGAAGCAGTAGATGGCCCTATGATCAGCCAATTGAACCTTATAGAGCTGGCACGCAAGGAAAAATTCTCCTCTCGAGCCGAGCAGGCTTACAAAAAAGGTCTGGATCAGGCAAGAAATGTATACGACAAAACCAAGCTGTCTGACCTTGTAGGCTCAAAATGAGTACCCCGTCGCAGCTAAACTGATGGATGTTGTTGCAAGTACTTCGCCTTGCTGAAGTATAAACTCCGCGAAGCGGTCTCCGCCCATCGAAATGGCGAGATTGCTTCGCTGCGGAGTTTATCGACAGTGTAGTGGAGGACTGCTGTCAATGTCAATTCCTCAAACTAGGAACAACAGAGCACTATCTTCAGCAGGTCTTGTTAACATACAACACCCTATTTACTCAAACTGACCAACACGCCGTGCTGCGCTCGCTCGCAGCAGGTTGCAAGTTTGAGAAGGCAAAAATCAAAAATTAACCCCCATAGGGGGTAAAATGCAAAATTGCCGTCCTAAGTCCTTGGGACTTTTTACGGAGGACTCCTGACGGAGGGCAGGCTCTGAGTGTAATCGAAGCATACTAACGACTATCCGCTACCCGCTACACGCTCTACGCTGTACGCTATCTTTGCCCCTCTACATTCTCCCGCCTCCTCACTTTTATACCACTGCCTGTATAACTGTCTCCCGCAACTCTCTATCCACATTTACCTGCGCAACACACCTCGCGTCATATGATAAAATTTCAATTTTTTCGCTCCTGCAAAATACGAAACACAAGACATGAGCCTCGATATTCCTGTGCGTATGATTGATTTGCCGAAAGCACGGGCAAAAAATTGCTAATAAAAAGGCGGTCAGCCTTTGACACATATCAGGGGCACTAACCTGGTTACCTTTTTGGCTAATCCTGCTTTTTCAGTTGCGTCAACGATAATGTTAACATCCTTGTAGGCTTCGGGTGCTTCTTCGGCAAGGCCGCGGAAAGATTTGCCCCGGATAATAATATCTCTCTGTGCTAATTGTCTGACAATATCTTTGCCGTTCCATTTTTTTGTTGCCTTTGTTCTGCTCATTGCTCTTCCGGCACCGTGGCAGGCCGAGCCGAAAGAAAGCGACATACCTTCTTTTGTTCCGGCAAGGATATATGAGGCAGTGCCCATAGTTCCGCCAATCAGAACGGGCTGGCCTGCATTTGAGATATCCGGCGGCAAGGAGGGATGGCCGGGACCAAAAGCACGGGTAGCACCTTTGCGGTGTACATAGAGTTTTTTTGTGCTGCCATTGATATTGTGTTCTTCGACTTTGCAGGTATTGTGAGAGACATCGTAGATGAGCTTTAATTCTGACTTTGGTAAAACATCTGCGAATACCTGTCTGGTCAGGTGTGTGAGGACCTGTCGGTTTGCCAGAGCACAGTTTATGCCGCAGTTCATCGCACCAAAATATTGCCGGCCTATTGGAGAGTCTATTGGTGCGCAGACAAGCTCTCTTTCAGGCAGTCTTATTCCGGTTTCATGCGCAACCTTTGCCATCCTGGGCAGAAAATCGGTTCCGATCTGGTGGCCGAGGCCTCTTGAGCCGCAATGTATACTGACTACTATGTCGTTTAGGTGCAGGCCGAAGGTTTCAGCTGCGCCTGAATCGAAGATTGCAGCAACCTTTTGGACCTCGAGGTAATGGTTGCCGGAGCCGAGTGTGCCAACCTGTTTCGTTTGTCTTTCTTTTGCGCGGTCGGAAACGTACCGGGGTTTTGCGCCGGGCATTGTGCCGTTTTCTTCTGTTCGCTGTAGGTCATCTTTTTTGCCATAGCCCTTTTCTACCGCCCATGCGGCACCAGCCTGGAGCATTTCATCCATCTCTGATCGAGAGAGTTTAAGTTTTCCGCTACTTCCGAGGCCGGCCGGTATATGCCGAGCCAGTTCATCGGCAAGTTTGACTTTGAGCGGTTCAATGTCATCCAACGTAAGGTTTGTATGCACAGCACGGACGCCGCAGGAAATATCAAATCCGACACCACCTGCTGAGATTATGCCGGCGTTTTCTGGGTCGAAAGCTGCGACACCTCCTATTGGAAAACCGTATCCCAAGTGTGCGTCGGGCATAGCCATTGACGCCTTAACGATTCCAGGAAGTGCAGCAACATTAACCGCCTGTCGATAGACATCGTCATCGAGCTGGCGTATTATTTGTTCATCTCCAAAAATCACCACAGGTACGCGCATAGCCTCGAAAGGCTCGATACACCATTGATAATCGGAGCATTTTGTTACTTTCTCTACATACATTAGTTTCGTCTGAAAACAAAGTTTTTTTTTACACGTCAACGATACATTGTGCGACCCATTTTCCATCCTCGGTCTGTTGAACTTTAAGGTCCATATATGTTGCTGCTTTAACTTCAACCGCCGGCTGGTGCTTTTTAACGTCTATCTTCTCGCCGAGGGCTTTGGCGGTAAGACTGTTAACTTTTATTTTGACGGTAAAGCTGTTAAAGAGCATTTGGCGAGTTGCCATTTCGTATATTATAGCATTTAGCCAGTCAACAAAAAGTGTTTCCTGCTCCTGAGCCTCACAGCAAATATCTATCTGCTCGGTGGGGCTGATTTTGGCAGGGTCGGTTATGATAGCTGTCAGTGCCAGGGCTGCCTGGGCAAAAGCTTCGTTTTTTGTTCGTCCGAGGCCACGAATTCCCATATCGGCCGGATGTGAGTAATGCTGCCAGCTTGGAGTATTCATAAAGATAAGATGAGGATAACAAGCCGTAAAGTCAAGCCTTAGTATTACAGGACAGAAGAATTGACAGGGATAAAAACTCTGATATTAATGCTACAGCGACATTTAAGACTTTGCAAATAAATCAAACGCGCAGGGGTTTTGGGAAAAAATTTTGGGAAAAAACTACTGATTTGGGGGGAAATTTGGCCGGGGATTTAGGGGGTGAAGTGGATTTGCAGGCTAAAAACGTACAAAAGTGTCAATCAAAAACGCTGCATGTCGAAAAAACGAGCAAAAAAAGGTGCGAAAAGTTACAAAAATTGCAAAAAAGATACAAAAAATGGACGTGTTTTGAGCAAAGATGAACGTTTTTTGTACAACTTTTTTTAGGTACCTGCGCTTTTGATCGATCAAAAGCGCAGGGGGTGTGGATAGCGGTTCGTGGCTCGTGGCTTTGGGATAAGGGATAGGGATCAGGGGACAGGGGTCAGCGTAAAGCCATTACGGGGGTTTTGATACGAGAATGGCTGTTTGAAAATTCAAAGAATAGTCTTTTAGGATACGAAATACACATTATAAGTAAAAGTGGATAGGTAATTGCACGACAGGGGTGTGTGGGTGATTATATAGGAGGGAGAGAACTAAGAGAAGTTGGGGATGGGAAATGGCGGACAGCTGATAGCGTACAGCGGATAGCGGATAGGGTTCAGGGATCAAGGGTCGTGAATCGTATCTCGTATTGCGTATTGTGTATATCGTATTTCGGGGAAAAGATTAGTAGTCGGGGATGCCTAAGGCATAAATTTTGCAGGTGTTTAGTAGATGGCAATGCCATCTAGGGCCGTTTCTAAAAAATAAGTTTCATATTTTGCGTTGTCGTATCGAGCGAGCATAGCGAGTCGAGATATCTATTCTAAAAGATTTCTCCACTTCGTCCCGACAAGTCGGGA
>JAFGRL010000088.1 GCA_016935195.1 Sedimentisphaerales bacterium | reverse complement strand
CCCGCATCACCCTGGAGAAGAATTAACCTTGTCGATGCAACGTTTAGTGATAATCTAAATAGAGTTACGAAGAGTAATAATGATGGGAATGTGGAAAGTTCCAGAGCTTCTTTTGATGATAGCGTAACTATCAGGACAGCAATAGCGAGCGATATACTGCTGGCAAGGAGCATGTCCAGAAACATTGTTGGTAGCGGTATCAGCAATGTGGCCAAAATCGTTACCATGCCCACAGCCAGAATCAGGTTGCTATGAGAATCAAAAGGTGTTTTTATTGAAGCAACCTCTAAAGAATCTGGTTTATCACCAATTGCCATCTTAATAATTACTCCCTTGCATGGTTTTCACTTGTTTAACGATAATATTTCGATCTATTTCAGGTTCCTATGACTTGTTTTATTCTTACGGCAAAATGGTTTTCGACGACTACAATATTGCCTGTAGCGAATTTCGTGCCTTTAAGGTAAAGGTCCGCCGGTTGGTCTATATTTTTCTCAAGCTTCAGGACGGAGCCAGGTCCAAGCTGTAGAAGCTGTCTGATTGGAATTTGTGCCTGACCAATCGAGACGGTTACGGGAACATCCATATCAAGCAGAATATCTATACTACCTGTAGGATTTTCTACGTTTCCATCGCCTGCTTCCGGAAGCTCGATGGATTGTGCTGTTGTCTTTGAATCTGTTGAAGAAGCGTCAGCCAGTTCTTCTTCCTTGACTACTTCGGCTGTTTCTGCCATCTCTATATTCCTTTTGGGATTCCTAATTATGTTATGTTTTTAATCTGTAACAATTACGGCGTATTGTCTGCCTGACTTTGCGGGCCAGGCACGTACAATTGATTGGTTATTTACAACCAGTTCAATTGGACTATCGGTTTCTTTATTAAGCATTAAGATGTCACCTGGCTCAAGGTTCATCGCCTGTCCGAGCTTAATGGTTGTTGAAGCGAGTAAAGCAGTTACAACAACCGGTACGTCCAGTAAATGATTAAGAATATTATTGGATATATCCTCGGCATTGTCTTCATCCTGAGTTTCAGTGCTATTTTCTATTGCATAAAGCAATTCACGACAGAGGATAATCAAATTAGCATTAGAACCTTTCTGAGAGGCAGCATTCTTGATTTCAATTTCAATTTTGCAGAGCTCATCAGCGTCCTGCAGTTTAAGATCCGGCTTATCATTTGTAATTCCTGTGACCGGTTGAAAGTCTCGATTTTCAAATGATTCAGAAAAAGCCTCCAAGAATGCCAAAGCGGCATCTGATAAAAGAGATTCTTCCAGTTCGGATAATTTCCTGTCTGGATTTACGCTATTCTCAGAGTCACCGAGCAATTGTGCGGCCCATGCCATTGCGCTTTCAAGTGGTATTCCGATGAAGCCACAGAAGTGTTCTTCGTCGGCGGCAAAAACGAGATGGTAATCATTTTGTTCAGTCTTACCATTAAGAATGTCATATACATAATGTTCGGTAATGGATAATACCGTTACTTGAAACTCATTCTGGCATAAGGCGGAAAACTTAGCTGCGACTTTCTTTGCGACTTTTGTTGTAAAATCCTTGAGCCTGGCAGATTGTGAGCTGCTGAAATAGTGAGGACTGGTCCAGTCATATTCCATAGCCTCAGGTTGCTCAAGCACTTTAACAGGCTTGGACCCGATAGAGGCCAGAAGTCTTTGTATTCCTTTTTTATCCAAGGGATTTATCTGTGTGCTGGTCATTGTACGGCGAATTCCTGTATTAAAACGCGAGTTATATACTGCTCAGATTCCGGAAACAGCCTCTCATTAAGCATGTTAGCCAATTCCGATTGAATACGCTTTAGATTTTTATCACCCCTTATATCTTCTACGGACTGGCTCGCAAGATAGATGGTTAACCAGTTCGTTATGTAAGGTTTCTTTGTATCGAAAAAAGCAATGCCTTTCTTTTCATCCATAGTTTTCTTGATTGTCAGGGTAAGTGTTACTCTGATATAACGAGTCACTTTCGGTTCGTTAAGATTGGCCACAACCGGATCGAGAATGAAATACCAAACATCTTCTTCATTTCCCTGTATCTCTTTGGATTTCAAATCGGCAAGCGGTTTCTGCTCGGTATTTTCCTGGGATTGCGCTTTCGAAGGCATGGCATTGTTTGCAAACAATCTTCCCAATACCGTACCTGAAGCAGTACATACCAGAACTATAAGACCCAGGATGATCCATTGTAGAATAGAGCCTTTTTTCGATGTTTTTTGTTGATCTTCCTGTGGTTTTTCTTTGTCTTTTTCCTTAGCCATTTTCTTCGCTTACCTCGATTGAAAGATCGTTAAACTCAAACAGGCAAAAGCTGTTCTTCCTGTTGGTAACGACGTATTTTGTCTCTTAGGGTTCTATCACTTATGCCGAGCACCTTTGCCGCTTTTGTTTTGTTTCCGGCGGTCTGACGCAGCGTATCTATGATTGCATTTTTTTCCAACTCAACTAAAGGAACTCCGCCAAGACCAGATAATTGATTTTGTTCATCGTCGGAGGTTTCATTCTCCTGCTGACGTGGTTGTAGTTCATCAAACAACCAGGAGACATCGGCCAGCGAGAGGATTTCACCTGCTCCGAGTATTAGCGATGTCAGGACTACGTTTCGTAACTGGCGTATGTTACCCGGCCAGGAATAGTTGGCGAATATTTCCATCATTACCCGGTCGAGTTTGGTGATGCGTCTCTTTGCGTCTGATGCATGTATATTAACGAAGTGCCAGACCAGGTCATGCAAATCTTCCGGGCGTTCTCTCAAGGGCGATATTTCGAGTCTTACTCCACTTAGACGATAATACAAATCCCGTCGGAAATTGCCATTTTCAACCTCTTGTAACAGGTTTTTGTTGGTTGTGCTTATTACCCTGACGTCTACTCTTATATTGTCGGTTCCGCCTACTCTTTCAAAATCCTGCTGTTCGAGCACTCGCAACAGCTTAGCCTGGAACTTCAGTGGAGTTTCCGTGATTTCGTCCAGGAGCAATGTACCTCCGTGAGCTATCTCAAAACGTCCCTTTCGTTGGGCATAGGCACCGGTGAAGGCGCCTTTTTCGTGGCCGAATAGTTCACTTTCGAGGAGTGAATCAGTAAGTGCTGCACAGTTAACCCTGATATATGGGGCCGCGGCTCTTTTACTGTTATGGTGAATTAGATAAGAAATCAATTCCTTGCCTGTTCCACTTTCACCTGTGATAAGAACGGGAGCTGATGTTGGGGCCACTTTTCTTGCGAGTGTAACGGTTTGTCTGATTTTCTCACTTGATCCGACGATTCGATACAGGGTTTTCATACCCTGCTCAGCCATATCACAGATTTTCACTTGGTGATTTGGTAGTAGAGTATCCAGCAAAGACTCGACCTTCTCACGTTTTAGTGGTTTTATCAT
>JAFGRL010000087.1 GCA_016935195.1 Sedimentisphaerales bacterium | reverse complement strand
TCTGTGTAAAACCGCGCAATCCGCGGTTAGGTTCTTTTTTAGTCGTCCCTGAAAAAAGCCATTATTTACCATAAACCTTGTAATTGATCATCGTTGCGGCTTTTATTTCCTACGTTTTATAGTATAATATTGCAAGTATTCATACTAAAATACATCAAAACCTTGCACTACCTCCGAAATCTGTTTAGCACTGGGTTTTGGAGTACCTGAAACAGACTTCAAATCAGGAGGTAATTGATACCGAAAAGGAATTAAAATCACTGAAAAAGAAAATCTCGGAATCGCAGAAAACCGTGGATGCTATTTTGCTCAGGGCTGCTCAAGCCCGGGACAGTTTTGCAGATAGCTTCATGCGGCTGGCACAGGAACGGCAAAGCGAAACAGCTTTGCTGCAGTGTCGCTTTGAGCAAGTCGTAAGCCTTCACAGGAATTGTCCTGCAGTTTAGCTTTCAGGCAGGCGTGATTGATGGATGTTGGGTATTTGCATAGTGTGCTTTCAAAGAATCAGTGAGGAACTTGAAGATATTTTTGCCCTGACATATGCAACTGGCAACAACAGTCCACATCCGCTCATAAAATCGCATGCCGGCATTGCTGTTTGTACCCTGAGTTACACGCCTATCAAGAACTACAAACCGTATTTTCTGCTCTGTCGAATTATTTGTTGGCTCAACACCGTCAACTTCTAAAAACAAAAAGTAACCATCTCGCTTATCACCAATAAATCGTTTTTTGATTTTCCTACATTCCGGATGGTCAGGCGGTCGCATCACACTATTCAGAAATAATTTTTTCAAATCTTCGAGCTTTTTTCGAAAATACCAGGTCTTTTTGTTCTTCCGCCAGGTTTTGAGCATCTTTCTGATAATCCAAAGAAGTTTATCTGCCCATTGGGTAATATTTCTCGTATTTAGTTGAGCGATGAATTTAATATCTCTGACCAAATGAGCCCAGCGCCACTGAACTTTAACATTGGTTAGGCGAACAAATAACCGATTGGCGGAGAAGAAGTCGGCTAACAGAATGGCATTGAAGTTCCTGCCGAGGTTCTCGAACAATACTTTTGAACCGCGAGAGTTGCAAATCCTGAAAAATACCACATCATCAGCATGCTGGCACCATGTCCAATTCTTGTTGCCGCTGTCTTTATGACCAGTCTCATCAGTACCTACTATGGCGGCATTGCGAATATAGGCTAATGCATCAGAATAGGCCGGAATAAGTGCATTCGATAGCTTTTTGTTGCAGCATTTAACGAGATAACTCTGGCTGATGCCAAGTTCCATAACATCATCAAATAATCCTGCAATCGTTGAATAACTCATATGACATTTAGCTTTGAGATAACCAACAAAAGCCGTCATAGGCGAAGTGAATAACCCTTCTTTGCGAATCTCTTGAGGCAGCTTCGCTTTTATGATACTACCGTCAGGATCGATATATAACTGAACATGATGCTCAATAACATTGTAGAGTTTGTCAGGCAAAGTAATTTGCTGCAAAACAGATTCGGTTTTGTCTAAAGGCGTTAAATTTCTGTGTTTAACTTCTTCAGCAGTTAGTTTGTGTATGATTGTTTCATCAATTTGCTGGGGAGTAAATAGCTGACGAGAATATTTTTTGTGTCTGAGCTGACCGCCGCGTTTTTTCTTCTTACCTTTTTTGGGATTTGGTTTTGGATTTATGATATCACTTGATGGCGGCTTTGATGAATTGGAAGAGTTCTTTTCAAGCCGGACGATCTTTTCACGGAGTTGTTGATTCTCTTGCGTAAGCAGCTGAACTTGTTGATTCAGTTGTTCGACTTGTTGTAATAACCGAGCTATGATAATGTCTTTATCTACCATAGCTTATTATATAACAGAGGCTAAATCAGCGCGCCAGTTTTTTCTTCGGATTTTTTATGCTTTTTTCAAAAATTTCTGTGAAGGCTTACCAAGACAGGAGATTGCACAGGTGCTTGAGGCTTGTCCTAATGACCAATGGCGGCTTATCTTTGCTCTGGCACGCTATGGCGGCCTTAGAATCCCGTCAGAACTGCACGGCTTGACGTGGGATGATATTCTTTGGGATAAAAAACGATTTATAGTCCATAGTCCAAAGACTGAACATATTGAGGGCAAGGAAACCAGAGTTGTTCCTATTTTCCCGGAGTTAGAACAGTATTTGTATAAGGCTTTTGAACAGGCCGAATCCGGCCAGAAGAAAGTAATAACAATATGCAATGTTAATAGCGGTAGTAATTTTAGAACTCAAGCATCAAGAATTGTTAAACGGGCCGGCCTTAAATGCTGGCCTAAGCTCTTCCAAAATATGCGTGCCAGCCGTGAAACAGAACTCGCTGAAAGTTATCCGATTCAGGTCGTTACTGACTGGATTGGCAACTCACCTGACATTGCGATGAAGCATTACTTACAGACAACAGAAGAGCATTTTGCAAGAGCGGTAAAAGTGGCACAGAATCAGGCACAGCAAGTGTCGGAAAGTGCCAGAAATGCTTTGCAGGAAGAAGAAAGCGAAATCACCAAAGGAAACATAAGTTCTATCGCTTACGAGACTTTGCAAAAACTTGCTAAGTTGTTCTGGGGCAAAGAGTTACAAATGATACCCCCAAGGGGACTCGAACCCCTGTTACCGGGATGAGAACCCGGCGTCCTAGGCCGCTAGACGATGGGGGCGACAGGAACTTAAAAAAAAGAAACCGCTAATAGCGGAATCTTCTTAAAATAGCGGCGGGTGGATTCGAACCACCGACCCTGGGCTTATGAATCCCATGCTCTAACCAACTGAGCTACACCGCCATG
>JAFGRL010000011.1 GCA_016935195.1 Sedimentisphaerales bacterium | reverse complement strand
GATGCCGTTGGTTCGAGAGAAAATGTTAAACAATACCTTACAGACAGAAGAACCTGTTTGTCAGATTAAGTAGTGGCTACTACAGTTTATCTTGAGTGAATGTATGTTTTCCTTTTTGGAAAATAGATGTTTTCTCCCTGCGGAACGTGATTCCTCTGCCTGTTTTTAACTCCTTCTGCTCCCTGATAAAATCAATATGATGTAACAGAGACCAAGCACTGTTGTACCACCTCATCTGATAACCTCTCTGGTGAGCTTGTCGTTCCATCCTTAAACGTCTGTCTTTATTAAATACCAAATAATCAAGTGCCTCAGCTATTTGCTCTACCGATGGTTGACCAGGATCTACCAATATGCCGCGGGCATGCCTGCTTATGACCATACCATCAGGACAGCGTTTATTTGAATGGATTAATTCAAGAGCGCATCGAAACTTCGTAGTGACGGCTACCCTGCCCGAACCTAAGGTGTCTGCCAAAATACCACTTGATATCTGGTACATATTTAAATAAGGCAGAAGCATAACATTTGTTGCACCATAAAGTTTCAGCAACGTACTTTCATCAAGAAAACTGTCAAGAAAGACAACGTCAAAATCATCAAAATCTAACCCGAGAGGCTCCTTTGTTTTACACCATCTAAGCTCCGTCTCTTCAAGAGCGTTATTAAGTGCAGCTTGATATTCTGCATATTCTTTTCCACCATTCGCTTTAACAAAATCAGGGTGGCACTGACCTGCAATTACATAAATCATTTGCCTTCGCTGGGCATCTGTGCAGGATTCACTTAGAAATCTCCCATAACCTCTTATGCCGTATTGGATTCCTTTGTCTGTCGACAATAGACCAAGAGTTGTTACCAGAAATTGATCTTTCAAACCATAGTGTTCTTTTATGGCCAAACGGTCATATTGCGAAGGATGTTGCATCCTTATTCCATGGTCTATATGCTTGAGCTTTGAATGGTCAATGCCGTAAATTTTGGACTCAAGGGTTTGAATTGCACTTTCGACAGAAACAATAAGCCCATCGCTGTTATTGGCCAGCTCCTGCAAAACCATTTTTTGGTGTTGGTCAGGCTCATTGAGAACTGTATGCAAATAAACTAAAGCTGTTAGCCCTTGTTCAGTAAACGCTTTTGCCATTTTAATAAAATTAATACCATCACCATCATTGCCTTTATCATCTGGGTCAAGACCATACTCATGCTGCAATAAAATTATGGTGGGATTTGGATTTTCACTTGCTCTGGCCAGAATATGTTTGATTCCGTCCTTCCACGATTGCAGGTTGTACTGGTCAATAGTCAGATCTACGGGAATGGCATACGGCAAACCATCTTTGTCGATAGCTGAAACTCTTATATTACCCACCTCTCCCGTGAAATGCTCCAGTGCATTTGCTAAATCACGTGAAAACGTACCTATTCCACATCTTCGTGGTGGGTACGTACTTACTATTCGTATGTTATAAGACACGATAATATCCTTTCAGTTGCCAAGATTATCTACACTCATAATACAACAAACAATTATAAAAGGAAAGTCCTGTCTAAAACGTTTTTGGACTGCTTAAAATGTAATTGATTAACAGAGTGTTGATTTTGTGCAGCCTACCCAATGGCTATAACAAACTCTATTGGTTCGGCTCCCTTCGACAGGAGACCTTTAGTTTTCCCTGTTCAGATTCATATTCGGGGACATCGAAATTTTCCAATGGAACGAAAGTATGCTCAAACGGCCTCTTGGTACTGATATTCCATACGCGAAATCCCATAGGTCTTTTGTCAAAATTCTTACTGGTGGTCTCTGCGTTTACAAATTGGATGCCTTTGTAGTCGTTTATTATGAGTTTATGGGTATGCCCTCCGAGTACGGCAACCACGTTATGTTTTTCAAAAAGATTCAACAGTTCTTTCCGCGTTTCCAGAGGCAAATTAAAGTATTTCTCGTCTTCGGTGGGGTTTTTAAGGAAAAGAGGATGATGGCCAACGATAAAAACGGGCTGTTTCTTTTTAGATATGGTCTCCAAGGTTGTTTTGAGCCATTTGTCCTGTTTTTCAGATTCGCCTTCAAACGGCGCCTTCCACAACTGCGTGTTTACAACAACGAAAGCGTATCCTTTATGTTCGAACGAATAGTAGTCCTTGTCCACAGCCTTGCGATAGTATTGCAGCGTATGCTCGCTGCCGACATCATGGTTTCCGGGAGCACAGTAGCAAGGCACGGTGAATCCTGCATTTATCTTATTAAAATCCGCAAACGATTTCTCATCAGGTTTATGAACCAGGTCACCACAAATGAGTACGAAATCTGGCTGTAAATCATTGATTTGCTTTACGGCCTGTTTGAATGAGTTGACATCGTGCTCATAGCCGCCCATGCCCAGTTGAGGGTCGCAAAGTTGTACGAAGGTAAATGTCTTGTTTTTAGTGAGCCGGCCTGTAGATGATGCACACGAAGTTATGAAACTTACCAGCAGGACAATAAGTGTGATTCTAAGTAAAATACGTCGTGTGTAAATGTTTCTGCTCATCTTTTGTCAACTTTCATTGATAACTATTAACTCTATCTTTGTACCTTGAACGTTCAATTTTCAGGGGTTCCCGCAATCGGGACTTCGGTTTTGGTTAGTTTCACTTCGTCCATAATGTTGCCGTCGGTATCATACACTGTCAAATTAAATGTCTCCGGCGTTGCGTTCACGATACAATAATGATGTTTATTTATAAGTATTTGACTGTAGGGGTTTTGGTCAAGGTTGGTCTGGTTGTTATATAATGGTGCCCCGCCGCCGCCACTTATTATATAGTATATATCCCCCTTTTGGCTGCGCTCATACAAATGGTCGTGTCCGGCAAATATCATGGTAACGTTATATTCTTCGAGCTTGCGGAGCTACTTTGCTCTGCCATTTAATGGTAACTTCGGTTGGGTTGAGTTTCTGAAGGTAAGGGCCAATATCGAGAGCGTTTTTCCTGCGTGCAACCGTTTCGGTTGCTTGTGCCAGATGAAATACCCCCAACGGCCTGTAGAGGCGCTTCAATTTTTGATAGAATTTCCTTGATCCGTTTGTATTCATCTTCCGTGCCGGAATAGGTCAAATCACCGGGGAATATAACAATATCTGGATTTAGACTATTGACAAGCTCTATGCACTCGGAGACTCGCTGCCATTGATTCGGATCGTCAAAATGTGGCTGGGTATCTGATATCTGGACAACGCGGAAAGGATAAGTTATTTCATCAACTACGTTGTCGGCGAAGGTGTCTATGATTCCAATTGTCAGGGTATAGATAATAATTAAAAGCGTGTACATTGTGTTTTTGCGTGAATTAGGCATTTATTTTTCCTACTTTAACAGCATTTCTAAAAACATTTTACCTGTGAGACACTAATAGTATTAGATGTGTAGATGGCCAGTTTTCCCCGGCCGCCTTTCTCAAAGTACGGCCTGCAGAAATCCAGAACAACATCAATAACTTTAGTTTCAAGAACTTTTTGGCCGATTGCGTACATTTCACAGACCTTTTTGCCCTTGGTAATATACCCACCGCAGCTGTAGTAGTAAGTCTTTACCCTTGAAGCATCTACTCTCTTTTTGCCTTTGATTCGTGTAACTCCCTGGTATCATCCGGTCCCGACCAAAGCTGATACTGGTCCGACCAATTCCAGTCTTGAGCTTTGACACCAATGTCAATCATAGGCATATTTTCATCGAGCATCTTCGTTGTTTCATCCCAGGTACGAATTCCGCTGACGGCATCGAGAACCTGTACGTTCTGCAACCCACAGCACGTGGCGTATTTCACTGCTCTTTCAATGGACAAGCCTCGCAGAAAGGCGCTTAAAAAACCGGCTACTGCCGAATCGCCTGAACCGGTTGCGCTGCCGAATTTCTTGGGTTTAAAGGCCGGAGCCCAAATCTCTCTATCTGACCAATTCTGAGAGTCGCCGGGTTTTGCCCTGCCCATGGACTCGAAGCAAGCCTGAGATTTGGTCTTAACATAAAAGCCACGATGTCCTGACTTAAGTGCAACTACTTTGGCGCCCATATTGAGAACTTTGTCAGCAAGCTCGGAGTATTGGTCGGCATCTATGTAGTCTATAAGGTCGGCACCTTTGTGCTCAGCCTTGCTTTTGAGAAACTTCTCAGGATAGATCATGTATAAAGTTTCTTCTACAGAGGGTAGGTAAACGTCAATGTACGGCAGAACCTTCTGCAGGATATTGTGCCAATCGATTTTTCCGCTGGCCGAATCCGGGTCGGGCAAAGTCATATCGCAGGAAGTTGTCGTCCCTGTTTTTTTGGCGATTTGCAAGACTTTTTGTAATTCGGCGCCTTTGTTTTCAAACATTCTTTTCATAACGGGTGGATAACCGAAATGAAAATGTCGACACCGGCTGATTAGTTCGCTGTCGAGATATTCAGAGCCAAACTGGTTATTTGTGCCGGGATTATGCAGGAAGATTCGGTCAATATTAGGCGGTGCTATTGCAATGGTGTAAGAGCTGGAAGCGTTTTTAATAACGTGAATGCCCTGAGGGTTGCCACTTTTTCTTACAAGTTCGACGGTCAATTTCCCAAGTTCATCGTCGCCGACACATGCGCAAAAGCAGACATTGCTGCCGAGAATTTTCATCGCAATGCCGGTATTGGAAACAGGTCCTCCCGAACTGATTTTAGCGCTGCCCACATTGACAAGTTTGCCGGGGCGCATTATGTCACCGATATTTGTTGCGCCCATATCAGGAAATTGCGGGATTATATCAATACACAAATGCCCCGCTACCATAATGTCGTACGCCTGCGACATAGTACCGCCTTTTTCTACCTTCTGTGTTTCAATGTTTTTGTCATATCGGTAAAAATTCAACGGTCACAATCTTTTTCTTTGTAATCTCAAAACTAACCCAGCCATCGGCATTTGGTTTTAGGTTCTTCTCGGGAACCTCTTCAAGAGTTACCAGACGAACCTTTCTCCATTTCCTGCCCATTGGCTTTGGTAGTGCATATTCAGCCTGTAGTCTTTCGACCGGCGACTGAATTTTCATTGGACCGGTACGACCGCTATTTAGTCTTATGCGGGCAGCGACTGTCCGCTCGAACGGATTAAAGAGTCGCACGACCCAACCTTTGCCGCTTTCACTTTGTTTGATGGCGCTTATGTGCAGGTTGTCTGGCTTGATTTCGAGGAAAGATTTTGTGAGCGGCTGGCTGCCATGCTCGGTGGGACCGATCTGGGCGGCGAACAAATCGAGATTGAATCGTTCGCTAGCCTGCCAGATGTTGGCCTTTTCCCAGTTACCGGCATGAGGCATAATACCATAGCGGAAGCTATGTCTGCCGGGACATTGCATAGTTGTATCTTCAGGTCTGGTGAACCTGCCTGTATATTTTTCTCTGTCCCACATGTTTTCCGCACAGAACATTATTGGAAAACACCTCAGCAGTATGAAACTTACCGTTCTGGCAGGGTCTTGTTGAGTTTCATAAGCCTTGAGCCCTTCGTTTAATAACCCCAGGCCGGCTTTTCCGTTACTAACATCGAGAAAAGAGTTCATCGGCTCAGAAGCCTGTGGTTTTTCTGTGTACAGAGAATAATCCGGCTTCTTGAAGCTGCGTTTTAGCACGTCGAAATGGCCCTGAACCATTATTTCATCTGTCTTGAGATTTGTTGGAAAGGCAACCTGAAGATTATGGTCCCGGACATTGTTATCAAGTTCGGTGACTATTTCGACCCAGGGCTGGCCTTTTCGCAGGGTTACAGTGTTGACTATAGCATAAGGTTTCATATTGCTGCTTCTTGCCAACAAATTCTCCGTACATGATTCAGGCAAGGACCAATTTATCGTTATGCGGAAGGTGGTTTTCAATTCGCCATCTTCTTGCAGAGCAATTTGAGCCTTTTCATTAAGGGTTGTGAATATTGACTCATGTGGAGCCGTCCGGTGTATCCAGGCATCACCTACTTCACTGCTGTCGTGGAAATAGCCAAGATTGTCGAACACTTTACCCGTTTTTTTATCCTGTACTTTTAATGTGCCATTCGGATTTACAGTTACAGCTATGTATTCATTTTCCATTGTCTGCGGGCCAGTGCACATTGTTTTAGGCTGAAGAAGCCTTGCCTCTGAAGGAGGTTTGGCAAAAAAGGTGCGATAGCCGAAAGGCGGTACATCTTTAAATTGAGCGTGGATGTCATAGCGGTCCATTGCCAGACCAACCACACCATCGGTCGGGGCCTTAAGAGAACCGAAATGACGCGATATCCTTTCGCAAAGCTGCAATGGAACTTTTTTGCCCTTCTGGTCAAATAGCTCAATTTCATTTGACTCCCATTCTCGCGGAACTTCCAAAGCTATAGAAACCACCTCAGTGCGCTGAAAAGATGCAGGATTGTAAACAGTCACAGCTACGTCTTCTTTGTTGTATTCTGATAAATCTACAGAGCCTGCTATATTGCGCATTGCCGTTACCAGGACGCTTTCGCTGATTTGCCTGGATTGCCGGAGTCTGCAGAGCACATCTTCTGCAATAATATCTCTGGAGCAGCAGCCTATGGAATCATGAGGGTGATTTTGCAAAAGCTGGTTATAGGCTTCATCGACAAAAGCCTGCTGATACGGCGCTCCAAGTAATGTTGCGAATACGGCTGCTGGTTCGGCAAGTGCGCTGATATCGCGTTCAGTTCTGAAGTTTTCCTGCTTAACATGCATCCGATCGGTAATAATCTCGCCAATAAGCCCGCCGGTGCTTCCCTTTGTGGCAAAATGTCTCATTTCACCTTTGACTACGGGTAAATCGCCGCTGACGGATTCAAGCAGAGCCTTTTGAAAATCTTCACAAGTGCTCTGGAAAACATCGGCAACATCGCCCAGAGCCTTGTTGCAGTCGGCTGCCATTTGTACTTCGCGGATGTCAGGCCAGGAGACATCATCGCCAGATAACCACAACCTGTGAAGTGTGGACCAATCATTATTCTGATGTTCAATTGCTTTGTGGGCCAGTTCCGGAATTCTTTCATTTTTATACTCAAAGCGCGGGTGAGCAAGCTGATAATCCTGGTTGGCCATCGCTTTATTGATAAGCTTAAACGGCCCGTGGCCGCGATTCCATGAGGTAGTGCGATCTATCATGCCATCCGCTTTGTGATCCCAGAAAACCCACTTTTGGATTAAGTAAAAAACGGTGGAGCGGGGATATTTGCCGAGGCATGATACAAGGATTTGCGTCCCGTCAGGACCTTCCCAGATTATCTCTGAATTTGGTGCTATCATCTTGTTTATGCCGTGATAAAAAGCCGCAACATTTATACCGAAGCCTTGATATATCTGCGGCATCTGCGAAATCTGGCCCCAGGAAAATGGGGAATAGCCGGTCTTACATACCCGGCCCATACCCCGGGAAATCTTATGCCCCAGGAGAAGATTTCGTATTAAAGATTCGCCCCCGACGCTGAATTCATCCGGCAGAGTAAACCACGGCCCGATCATAATTCGCCCCTGCCTGACAAATTTCTTCAGCAGAGATTCTTTTTCAGGGCGTAATTCAAGATAATCCTGGATAGGGACGCTTTGAGAATCAAGGTGAAAAGATTTGTATTTCGGCTCCTTTTGCAGTACATCCAAAAGTATATCCATCATATGTATAAGGTTGTATCGGGTTTTTTGAAATGAGAATCTCCATTCTCTGTCCCAGTGTGTGTTGGAGACAAAATGGCACTGTATGCGCTGCGGCTTGTTTTGGCCTGAAGATTTTTGTCTCTTCTTCTTATTTTTGCTCATAATAAACTCCTTGCAATTACAATTAAAATATACAAGAAAATCACGGGATGAACTCAACCGTTATGATTTTCTTTTTAGTTATTGAAAAGCTGACCCAGCCGTCAGCGTCTGCCTTTAGGTTCTTCTGTGGGACTTCTTCGAGTGAGACCATGCGGATTTTTTTCCATTTCCTGCGTGTCGGTTTGGGCAGCACGAATTCGGCTTTGACTCTATCTATAGGTGACTGATTTGCAGTCGGGCCGGCCAGGCCGTCATTTAATCTTATTTTCGCCCTCACCGTTTTATCAAACGGATTGAACACTCTTACCACCCAGCCTCGGCCTGTTTCGCTTTGTTTTATTGCACTTACATGCAGATTATCCGGCTTTATCTCCAAAAAGGACCTGCTCAGGGCCTCTGTGCCGTGCTTTGTCGGGCCGACTTGTGCGGCTACAAAAGCAAGGTTAAAACCTTCGGAGGCTTGCCAGATATTCGCCTTTTCCCAATCCCCTGTATGGGGCATAATGCCGTAACGGAAGCTGTGCTTTCCCTGGCACTGGGAGCCCTTTTCAATATCACTTATATCAATCCAATTGGCGGCACAAACCTTCATAGGAAAGCTTCTAAGCAGTACCAGTCCTACCGTTCTCTCATCGTCGCCGTCTGCCCTGTAGGCCTTTAGTCCTTCATTAAACAGGGCCAAACCAGCCTTTCCATCGCTTACATCGACGAAAGAATTCATCGGGTGTTCGCCTGTTGGTTGTTCGGTATATTTCGAATAGTCAGGGGTCTTCAAAGAGCGCTCAATGACATCGAACTGTCCCTGGACCATTATCTTGTCTGACTTGATCTTTGTGCCAAAGCATACCTCCAGATAGTGGTCTAAGACGTTATTATCTATCTCAGTTGTTATCTCAACCCACCGCTGATGGCGGCGCAGCGTGACGGTATTAACGATTTTGAAAGGTTTGGTGCGCTCGCTTCTGGCCTTTCTGTCCCTTGTGGTGCCCTCAGGCAGCGCCCAGTTGATGATGACACGAAAAGAGGTCTGGAGTGAACCGTTTTCTATCAAAGTGGCCTGGGCCTTTTCGTCCAGTGTGGTGTATATTGAATCCTGCGGCACGGTAAAGTGCTTCCATGGATGACCAATAGCACTTTCATCGCGGAAATACCCAAGGTTGTCAGAGACCTTTCCCGTTTTTTTGTCGCGTATTTTGACGGTACCATTGGAGTTAATTGTCACGGCAATAAACTCATTTTCCATAGTTTTTGCCGCCGATAACATACTCTTGGGCTTCGAAAATTTTGCCTGCTTTACAGGTTTTGCAAAGAATGTCCGGTAGCCAAAGGCCGGTATATCCTTGAATTCAGCTCTGATCTGGCAGCGGTCCACAAAAAAGTAGTTTGGTACATCGGTGGGCGTATCTATTTCCGTATAGCAATCAGCAGCTTTGTCATATGGCTGGATGGCTACTTTCCGGCCCTTTTCATCAACCAGCTCGAAATCTTCACATTCCCACTGTTTGGGAATCTCAACGACCACCGGCGAAACCTCTGTGCGTGCAAACGAAGAAGGATTAAACACTGTTACAGCTATCTCTTCGGCCTTGCGTTCGGAAAGGTCAATGGAACGGATGATATCTTCAATGGCAGTTTCCAGAACAGTTGAGCTTATTTCTCGTGTTTGCCTGGTTCGAAATATCATATCTTCGGAGATGACGTCTCTGGCACAGCCGCCAATGGAGTCATGACCATGATTTTGTAAGAGCCAGTTGTAAGCTAAATCGACAAAACTCTGCGGATACGGTGCGCCAACCAGGCTTGCAAAGACCGCCCACGGTTCGGCATAATTGGTTATAGCACGTTCGGTTCGGAAGTTATCCTGTTTCATATGTGTCCGGGCCGAGATAACGCCGCCGAACAACTTCGAATCCTTTACGTCGGTCCGATGATGCCGCATTTCGCCCTTGAGTACCGGCACATCAGAACCAACACTTTTAATAATGCCTTTCTGAAAATCGGCGAACGTGCTGTGAAACACGTCAGCGGTATCCGCCAGCGCCTCATTGCAGTCTTTTATCATCTTCACTTCCCGAAAATCAGGACAGGAAATGTCATGACTACAAGACCAGAAGCGATGTTGAGTGGTCCAGTTTGTTTGTTCGTCTAATGCCTGCTGAGCATATTTGGCTATATGCTCCTTGTGGTACTCAAAGCGTGGATGGGTATATTTAAATCCAAGTTCGCAGTGAGGTTCGTCAATAAGCTTAAACGGCCCGTGGCCGCCTTTCCATGGCAGAATGCGCTCACCGACACCAAGATTCCAATAAACAGGCCTTTGGACCACATACCAAATATTATAGCGAGGACGATAACTAAGCTTTGATGCTACAACCCTGGAGCCATCTGCACCTTCCCAGATAAACTCCGATTTGGGTACCACTGTCGGGTTTATACCACGGTAAAAAGAAGCAAAGTCAATGCCAAAACCACGATAAATCTGAGGCAACTGCGAAAGCTGTCCCCACGAAAAAGGTGAATAGCCGGTCTTGGTCACTTTACCAAATCGCCGACCAATTTTATGCCCCAATAGCAGATTGCGTACTATCATTTCTCCGCCAACACAGAACTCATCCGGCAAACAGAACCATGGACCAATAAGAAGCCTTTCTTCTTTGACATACTTTTCTATCAACTCTTTCTTGTAAGGCCGAACTTCCAGATAGTCCTGAATAGGAACCGTTTGGGAATCAAGGTGAAATGATTTATAGTCCGGCTTCTTTTTTAGGATGTCCAAAAGCATATCCATCATATACACAAGCATATGCCGCGTCCGCTGGAAGGAAAAACGCCATTCTCTGTCCCAGTGCGTGTTGGAGACAAAGTGGCATTGTATGCGTTCGGGTTTGGTTTTCTTTGTATTGCTTTTTGTTGTCTTTTTCCTCTTAGCCATTGCGAACTCCTTCAAAACTTATATCGAAAAACTAAATAAATATATTCTAAAACGCACAATTGTCTGCTCGGCTATTTTATAATCTTAAGAATTTCCTCAAAGGATTCACAATAATGGCTGCATAGGCCATGTGTGCCGCTTGCCTTTATGTTTCCGCCGGCAAAGCCGACAACCGGAAATCCTGCTAAGCGAATTGAACATACGCCGGCACCGCTGTCTTCGATGCCGATTACGTGGTTGCGATGCTCAAATCCTATTCCAAGACCGACTTGGCAAACCTCTGCATAAAGCCATGGGTGCGGTTTGGGTGAGAGCTCTCCTAAAGTTCCAACCTCACCTTTGCGAAGCGGAAAGCCAGCAGTTATTATCGCATCATAAAATTCTTTCGGGTCGACCATATCGAGCGTACGAAAAGCCGAATAAATCTCCGGCCAGGCCTTTTCATACAGCCCTGAGGTAACAAGGCCGATTTTCATGCCCATAGCCTTTAGTTCAAAAAGAAATTCCTTAAGCCCGGCCGAGGGCTTGAATGCATCAGCTCTTCCACGACCTTCCATTATCTGTTGCATCTCGCGGTGTGTGTGCTCAAAATAGTACTTGCGGGCCTCTTCTAAGGTTTTGTCAGGACAATACTTGCCTATGCAGTGGCCGAGATGCTCCGATACGCTGTGGCCGGAAACATAGGGCAGGTCTGCCTCTTCCAGCTCAAAGGCTGGATCACCAAGTAAACTGGCCGTGCTCGATTGTATAATCCAAATCCAAAAGTCTTCGCTGCGCACACTTGTTCCATCCAAATCCATCAGCACCGCCTTTACAGGCTTGTTCATCTCTACCGGATGAACGGGATAGTAGGCAGGATACCCAAGAGCCGATTTAACATAAGCCAGAACGTGGTCGGAAAAAAAGATGAATTCAACCTTTCGGTCACCGGTGGCAAAGATGGCAACCACTCCATCTTCGCCGAGACGAAAATTGCCGTCGGTGCATCTCTCAAGCGAGATAAAATCTGATTCTTTAGCGTCTGGCCCCAGAAAGCTAACATCCATAAACATTATCTCCCGATTATTAAAGTCCTCCTCGGCGATTTAGGTAAAAGCGAAAACATGGATTTTAACCTTGAGCGGGAGTATGTCAAGGATTTACCAAAAACAACTCTTGCAAATGTCAGTTGCTCTGGTATATAAACTATTTGTTATTTTGCAGGTAAGAAAATTTCTGACAAGGTCAGCTATCAATGGCATATTCAGCAAGGATGCAAACTAAACCTTTAGCGAACAAGTCACGCTTAGCGGCTCGGCCGAATTACAGGAAGCAGCGAAAGGATTTTCATAGACTCAAGAAGCATTGGGTAATTTACCCTCCTGATGACCGTCGCGGACAACTCACAAGGCTGCTCAAGATATCTCCTGTTCTGGCTCAGGTTCTGCTGAATCGAGGAATAACTGACGTTCACTCAGCGGCTTCTTTTTTAAGGCCCAAATTGACAGAGCTTATAGAGCCCGAGCAAATGCCCGGTGTAAGGCCGGCAGTAGCACGAATAAGCAAGGCAATCAACACCGGCCAAAAAATATCAATTTATGGCGACTATGATGTTGACGGTATCACGGGCGTAACAATCCTTTGGCAAATCTTAAAACTGCTCGGTGCAGAAGTTGAATACTACATACCCCATCGAATTGAAGAAGGTTACGGACTCAACCCCGAGGCGGTGCGTTCTTTGGCTGATTCCGGAAGCAAGCTTTTAATAACGGTTGACTGTGGTATTACCGCGTTGAAACCGGCAGAACTTGCCGGACAAATGGGTGTTGAGCTAATCATTACAGACCATCATAAGCCGGGGCCGAAGCTGCCGGAAGTTTCCGCAATAGTGCACCCTGCCCTGGATGAATCATATCCGAATCCGCATTCATCGGGCTCAATGGTTGCCTTTAAGCTGGCCTGGGCATTGGCCAAGGAATTTACTGCCGGGGGGAAACTTCAGCCCCGGTTGCGTCAATTTATGTTAAATGCAACCAGCCTTGCATCTATGGGAACAATTGCAGACGTCGTTGATCTGCGCGGCGAAAACAGGATACTGACAAGTTTCGGACTTAAGTCTCTGCCCGAATCTAACTTACTGGGCGTCAGGGCATTGATTGAATCCGCAGGCCTGACAGGTCGAGGACTCGACAGCTATGACATAGGCTTTAGATTGGCACCTATGCTCAATGCAGCAGGTCGTATGGGACATGCTCGTTTGGCCGTAGAGCTTCTGACTTCAGAAAGTGAGGCTCAGGCAATGGAAATTGCCGAATACCTCAGGCAACAAAACAGTCAGCGTCAGCGACGTGAACTGAAAATCTTCCAACAGGCTTGTGAAATGATAGAGCAAAAGGGCCTAAGCAAGCCAGACCACAGAAGTGTTGTTCTGGCTAACGACAACTGGCATAGCGGAATTATAGGAATTGTGGCATCGCGAATTGTGGATAAATACTGTCGTCCTACTGTAATGATCAGCAAAGACCAATCGGCAGCACGGGGTTCGGCTCGCTCTGTTGCAGGTTTTGACATTCTGGCAGCAATAAGGGCATGCTCGCAGCATCTGCTTGAATTCGGCGGTCATGAAATGGCGGCTGGAATCACTATTGAAACCGAAAAAATAGAAAAGTTCACAGCGGATTTCGAGGCTTATGCCAGGGGTACGCTCGGCCAGGATGATATCACGCCAAAACTTCGTATTGATGCTGAAGTCGACTTGTGTAATTTTGATAAAAGAACGGTTGGCGAGCTGCGAATCCTCGAACCTTTCGGACAAGGTAATCCAAGAGCTGTTTTTGCAACAAAGGCCGTGCAACTAGCCTGTCCGCCAAGAACGGTAGGCGCTAAAAATGAGCATCTGCAGCTTGCGGTTACTGATAACACGGCATCTATCAGATGTATCGGATTTGGCATGGGCAGGCTGGAAAAGAAGCTTCTCGAACAGGATTTCTTTAGTATCGCTTATCAGCCGCAGCTAAATACCTTTAACGGCAGCACAAATGTGCAGCTTGTTATCGTTGATATCAAGTTTGAGTGAAAATAAAGCGTATGGCACATATCAAAAGCAACTGTCCCAAGTGGCTTTCAACAGCAGTATTTTACCAGATTTACCCGCAGAGCTTTTATGACAGCAATAGCGACGGCATCGGCGATATACCAGGTATAATAGAAAAGCTCGATTACATAAAGTTCTTAGGCTGTGATGCAATCTGGCTCAATCCGTGTTTTGAGTCGCCTTTTGGCGATGCCGGCTACGATGTCTCCGATTATTACAGAGTTGCAAAAAGATATGGTACGAACGCTGACCTAAAGAGATTGTTCAGAGAAGCTGACAAACGTAACATTAAAATATGTCTCGATTTGGTAGTTGCACACACCTCAATTGAGCATCCATGGTTCAAACAATCCTGCAAAGCTGAAAAAAACAAATATTCAAACTGGTATATCTGGAACGATGGCACTTATAAGCCGGTGGACAAAGATTTGAGATTTGGCTGGATTAGAGGGTACTGTAACAGAGACGCTAATTTTGCCTTGAATTATTATTGGTGTCAGCCGGCGCTAAATTATGGTTTTGCCCAACCGGATTCCAAAAAACCCTGGCAGCTTCGTGTTGACCATCCCGATGTTAAGGCAGTTCGAAAAGAAGTTATGAACATAATGAGTTTCTGGCTCGATATGGGGGCGAGCGGCTTTCGGGTTGATATGGCTCGTTCATTAGTCAAGCACGACCCAGGTTATAAAGCTACGAGCCAATTCTGGCGACAGGTTCGCCAGATGCTTGATAAAGATTATCCTAACGCCGTGCTAATTTCGGAGTGGTCTTGTCCTACCCAGGCCATTAGTGCAGGTTTCCACGTTGATTTTATGATTCAGATAAACGAGAAGGTGTACAATTACCTGTTCCGAATGGAAAAGCATCGGGATGTATTGGGCGAAAGTACTGATGAGGGATATAGTTTTTTTGACAAGCAGGGCAAAGGTGATATACAGAAGTTTCTCGACAGATGTACCGAACACCTGAGGAACACCAAAGGCAAAGGTTATATTTCAATACCAACGGGCAACCACGATACCGGCCGAATCGGCATCGGACGCAATCAAAAGGAGCTGGAAATGGTCTTCGCCTTTATAATGACTATGCCGGGCGTTCCTTTTATCTACTATGGCGATGAGATTGGAATGCGATACGTTCGAAACTGGGTCTCCAAAGAGGGCGGATACGCTCGTAACGGCTCACGAACACCGATGCAGTGGAACGACAGCAAAAATGCGGGCTTTTCCAAAGCACCGGCTCTCAAGCTGTATCTGCCGGCCGATTCGGCCAAGAACAGACCAAATGTTGAGAAACAAACAGCAAATCAAAACTCACTTCTTAACAGGGTACGTCAACTTATCAGGCTGCGAAAAAATTCTCCGGCTCTTTGTGCCGATGGAAGTTTTACTGCACTTTATGCCAAATCTAAGAAATACCCGCTTGTGTATATGCGAAGTGATGGTAATCAAAGGTATATAGCTGCCTTTAATCCGTCGAAATATAAGGTACGAGCCGATTTCACATCTCCTGTCGGGAAAACTATCCCGGAGCTTAAAGCTGGCTGGGGGACAGATTTGAAAATTCAGGGCCGCAAGTGTAAGATAGATATGAACGCTGTTAGTTATGGTATATTCAAACTGTAATTTTTTTCGATTACGTCTGCTTTATGACATTCGATGAGCTTCTGGCAGTTGTCAGTTCGACTAAGGATACACGTCTGTGTATTGATTCTCGT
>JAFGRL010000086.1 GCA_016935195.1 Sedimentisphaerales bacterium | reverse complement strand
CAGTGTAACAAGCATCGGCTTGGCCATAAGACCTAAACCAAAAAAAACAAGCGACAATAGATAACTGCCAAAACTTCCTCGGCGAACATAACGCAGATACATCAGCATCGTCAACATCCAGAACAAAGTGCTCAGGACGTCTTTGCGTTCTGATATCCACGCCACGGATTCGACATGCAAAGGATGCAACGCAAATAAAGCTGCAACGAAACCGCTGCGCCAGATTGCACCGGTGGCCGAGTTAAAAAACCAAAACAGCAGCAGGGTATTCGCCAAATGAAAAAGCAGATTCACTAAATGATGCCGGCCGGGCTTTTGCCCGAACAGCTCACAGTCCAGCATATGACTCAGCCAGGTAACAGGGTGCCAGTTACTTGCATGACCAGTGGAAAAGGCCCACTTGATATTCTGCCAGGTCAGGCCGGCTTTTACATGGGGATTTTCGCTTACATACCTGGGGTCATCGTAGTTGACAAAATCGTAATTGCCCACCCGCCAGTAAACACTTAAAGTCGCCAATGCCAAAGCTAAATATATACAGATGTCCCGGAGTTTTTGGGAGCTGCCTTTCATATAGCTCGTTCTTTGACAGGTTAAGTATTATGCGTTTAAGTATTGATAGAACCAATGCTGAGATTCTCATAGTTCATATATAAGGAGCTGGCTAAGGCCCTTCCAAAACAGAAGCTCCTGCTTCACCAACCCAGGTAACATCCCTGCCCAGTCCCTGAACAGTCTGACAGCCACTGAGCCAGAATAATGCCGCCAGAAAGATAAGCACCACCAAGGTCTTTTTAACCATCTTTGTTACTCCAGCCTGAGTCTGAAAATACCCTGTAACTATTATCGTCATAGAAGAGGTTAAAATTGAGAGTGTTGGGGCTCGAACCCAAGACCTACGGCTTAAAAGGCCGTTGCTCTACCAACTGAGCTACACTCCCGAAAACCGCGCTGCTGATTATCACTGGATTATAATTGAAAAGCACCGATATGTATAACCAAAAATTTTGCACAATAAAAACAGAATCTTGAAAGGCCTTTTTTGTACTGCTGTTTGACAAATTGTTAAAATCAGTTAAAGTGTTAAGATGTTTGTACTTGAGATCTAAATATGAAAGGGTGGTGGCAATATGTTTAACAAACCAAATGTTCTGAAGCTGCAGCTAACAGCAGGTCTTGTCCTGGTTATTGCATCGGCGTGCACGGATAGAGCCTTTGCAGATGTCAGACTGCCGGCTGTTATTGGTGACAATATGGTTCTCCAGCAGCAGATGGAGGTGCCGATATGGGGCTGGGCAGAGCCCGGTGAAGAGATCACTTTAAGCGGAAGCTGGTGTGACAGTAAATGGCAAACTAATGCCGACAAAAACGGCAAATGGTTAGTAAAAATAGAACCGCCCAAAGCACCCGGGCCACACGAGATGACTGTCAGCGGCAAAAATACGATAAAAATCAAAAATATTTTAGCCGGAGAAGTATGGCTTGCATCAGGTCAATCCAATATGGAGATGCCGGTTACATACACCAGTATTCACAACCAGGGGGTACCAAATTATAAACTTGAAATTGCTACAGCTGATTTTCAGCAGATCCGTTTATTCAAGGTCGAGCATAATTCTACCAAAGAGCCTCAGTCAGACTGTACGGGTAAGTGGGAGCTGTGTAGTCCAGAGACTATCCCGCAATTTTCAGCGATAGCATATTTTTTCGGCAGGGAGCTTCATACAAGACTAAGAGTTCCTATTGGGCTGCTCTATCCCTGCTGGGGCGGCACGGAAGCCGGTGCCTGGATGAGCAGAAAAGTTCTCGAATCAGACCCTGATTTTAAGGATATTATAGATGAGTTTGAATATATGGTAGCCAATTATCCGCAGGCTAGGAAAGAATACGACCTGAAAATGCAGGAATGGAAAAAACTTGCAGCCAAAGCCAAATCCGAGGGCAAAGAAGTGCCGAAAAGACCTGCCAAGACCAGAATACTATTACCGAGAAAGCTTCCGACAGGCCTGTACAATGGTATGATTGCGCCTTTGATACCCTATGCGATGAAGGGAGTTATCTGGTATCAGGGCGAGGGTAATGTGCCACGGGCCTATCAGTACCGCAAACTGTTTCCTGCAATGATTAAAAACTGGCGTGATGACTGGGGAGAAGGTGACTTTTCATTTCTTTTCGTACAGTTGGCTAATTTGGGGAGTGTTATTCCTAAACCGACTCAAAGCGGATGGGCAGAATTACGCGAGGCCCAGCTTATGACATTGTCGCTGCCTAATACGGCAATGGCGGTAGCAGTTGACCTGGGTGAGGCAGATAACATCCACCCCAGAAGAAAGCAGGAAGTTGGCAGGCGCCTGGCCCTGGCGGCTCTGGGCAAGGTTTATGGCAAGGATGTGGTTTATTCTGGCCCTGTATACAAATCAATGGAGATTAAAGGGAATAAAATTGTGCTGCATTTCGAGCATACAGGAAGCGGCCTTGTTTCAAAAAACGGCTGGCCGCTTAAAGGATTCGCTATTGCAGGGGCCGACAGAAACTTTGTCTGGGCTGATGCGGATATTGTTGATGACACAGTTGAGGTAACGGCTGAAAGTGTAACTTCACCTGTCGCCGTAAGGTACGCCTGGGCTGACAATCCCTTATGTACACTTTACAACAAGGAGTATTTGCCGGCCTCTGGCTTCCGCACCGATGACTGGCCGGGTATAACGTTGGACAAAAAATAAGATATGCAGCTTTAGTCCTCAGGTATAAAAACAGATATATTACTCAAATTGGTCATTCCTTGGAAACGGAGCAGTTTGCGTCAGTTAATAAAATGCATGAGATAGAAAATTATGTTTTCAAGACGGCATTATACGCTCTAATATCTCTTCAATTTTTGCTGCCAGTTCCCTGACATGCTTGAGCGATTTATCGAACTGTGTCCGTTCGGATGAGGTAAGTCTTAACTCCAAAACCCTTTCGACGCCGTTTTTTCCGAGAATCGCCGGCACACCAATATAATAGCCGCCCACATCGTACTCGTTTTCGCAATAGGCACAGCACGGTACTATTGTCTTGCTGTCCTTTAATATCGCTTCTGTCATCTTGACTACACCTGCAGCAGGGGCGTAATAGGCGCTGTGGCCGAGAAGATTTACGATTTCAATACCGCCTTTTCGTGTCCTTTCGATAATGCTGCTGATTTTCTGCTCATCCAGCAGCTCTGTTATCGGTATCCCGCTGACACTCGTAAAACGAGCCAAAGGTACCATATCGTCACCATGGCCGCCCATCAGGACACTCGTAATTTCTTCCGAACTTACGCCTAACTCGCAGCCAAGAAAATAATTAAAACGTGCACAGTCCAAGGCACCGGCCATACCAATAACCTTTTCCCTGGCAAAACCTGTTACCTTTGCAGCGGCGTAGACCATTGCATCGAGCGGATTACAAACAACAATAATGACCGCTGCCGGGCAATATTTTGCTATATTTCTGCTCACTTCCCTGACGATTTGTACATTTTTTACCAGCAGGTCGTCCCTGCTCATACCGGCTTTTCGTGGCAGGCCGCAGGTTACAATGACAATTTTGCTATCGGCAGTCCTCTCCCATTCTGTTGTACCGGCAAGCCTGAAATGCCTCGGCCAGATACCGCCAATCTGCGAAATATCCAGGGCTTTGCCTTGAGCTAATCCTTTTACTATGTCCAGCAGCACAATATCGCCTAAGTCTCTATCGGCCAGCATCTGTGCTGCTGCTGCCCCGACATTGCCGGCACCAATTACTGCAATTTTATCGTTAGCCACTTGCTCTTTCCCATAAATGCGAAAAAATTTGCTCTTGTGAGCCACAAATTATATCGGACAGAACACTCTTTGCCACAAAAAAGCAGAAGCAGCCTTATCAGGAGCGTAAATAGATTTTTTGTATTTCACTGCCCTCTCGGCCATAGATAAGCTGTTCCAGCAAGTAAATTCATAGTAAAATACAATGCTGAGGTGTTGCCAATGAGAATCTTTATGGATTGCATTTATTTGCTGGGGCTTGTCGCTATAAGCCCTGTGGCATTATACCGGATAGCAAGGCATAAACGCTATCGCATCGGCTGGGCACAAAGACTCGGCAAAATCTCCCGCAAACACCCTGACAAAAAATGTATATGGCTCCACGCTGTCAGTGTAGGCGAGGTCAATGCAACCAGAACATTAGTCGAAGCGCTCGAAGAGAAATTCAGTGAATACGAAATACTGATAAGCACTACCACCGATACCGGTTTTGCACGTGCGAAAAAGCTTTTTGCAACCAGCCACACAGTATGCTTTTTCCCTTTTGATTTGTCCTGCATTATGCTGCACGCCTTTCGCAATATCCGCCCGGCAGTATGCCTGCTGATGGAATTAGAAGTCTGGCCTAACTTCGTACGAACCGCCGAATTACTAAATGTGCCGGTTATCATTGTAAACGGCAGAATAAGCGACAGGAGTTTTTCAAAATACAAAAAAATAAAACCAGTCGCCAAATCCATATTCAAAAAAGTTCGTCTCATCCTGGCCCAGACAGAGCAATACGCGCAAAGATTCAGAGAAATCGGCTGTCCCGAAGAGAATGTAATTATTACAGGCTCTCTGAAATACGACACAGCTCAAATCACCGATAAAGTTCAAGGCTCTGACGTCCTTGTTGAGAAACTTTCCATTAAAGGTCAAAAACTTTGGGTTGCCGGTGCGACCGGAGACAATGAGGAGCAAATAATACTCGAGGTCTATCATCAGCTAAAACAGCAAAAACAATTTGAAGATTTGCGTCTGGCAATTGTGCCGAGAAAGCCTGAAAGATTCGATGAGGTTGCTCAACTTATAAAACAAAGAAATCTGCCCTTGCTGCGCTATAGCCGGGTCGAAGAAAACAGCCTGGCCGCTGAGATTGATAAGCAGGCTGTAATTTTAGGTGATACAATGGGTGATTTGAGGAAATTCTACAGCCTTGCGGATGTGATTTTTGTCGGCAGGTCTCTTGTGCCGATGGGCGGCTCTGATATGGCAGAAGCTGCGGCCCTTGGAAAATGCACAATCTTCGGCCCATATGCCTTTAATTTCAAACAAACCGTCGATGTACTTTTAGAGGGCCACGGTGCTATTATGGTTAAAGACAAAGATGACTTAGCTCAGACAATGCAAAAATGCTTAGCTGACCGACAATTCGCTAAGACTATTGCCAATAATGGCCGGGAGATAATCAGAAAAAACCAGGGCGCCACCACAAAAACCATAGACCAGATAGCGAAATTCCTAAATCCAGCCTAATTCAACGTTTTTTTAATCCATTTTTTTGCTTGACAAACGCGTAGATTCTGGTAGAATTAAGAATGAATATACATTTTTGGAGGTGTGAAAGATAGACGGTCGAAGTAATATCACAATTTTCCTGATGACTTTGTTTTTTATTATTGCGATAACCTGCAATTCTGCGTTGAGTGATATTCATTATGTCAAGGAAGAAGGTACCGGTGATGGTTCGAGCTTTGCCGATGCCAACGGTGTCCTGCATGATATGATAGACGCTCCTGGTAGTGGTGATGAGGTATGGGTGGCGGCAGGGATATATCATCCTACGAAAGAAGCCGGCGGAACCGGCGATATATATAAAACATTCCAGATGAAGAACGGTGTGGCTATTTACGGCGGCTTTGCCGGCAATGAGACTGCTACATTCGATGTGAACGACCGTGATTTGGCAGCTAATGAAACTATTCTCAGCGGTGATTTGTTAGGAAATGACACACCTGGTCTTGACCCATGTGATTTCCCCGATGACCCGAACCGTGCCGATAACTGCTATCATGTTTTTTTTCATCCTGACGGTACAGATTTAGAACCCAATGCAATACTTGACGGTTTTACAATCACTGCCGGTAACGGCGGCGGGATGTATAACAGATCAAGCAGCCCGACTGTGACCAACTGCACATTCAGCAGAAACTCAGCTGGCCACTTCGGCGGCGGGATGTCTAACTCATACGGCCCCTCGGCCGTAACTAACTGTACATTCAGCGGAAACTCGGCTGGTTACGCCGGCGGCGGGATGTTTAATTACAGCGGCACGATCGTAACCAACTGCACATTCAGCGGAAACTCGGCTTACGACGGCGGCGGTATGTGTAACTACTACGTAGGCTACCCGACAGTAACCGGCTGCACGTTCAGCGGCAACTCAGCTAATACCGGCGGCGGGATGTCTAATATCTACTACAGCGACCCTGCTGTTAGCAACTGTGTTCTTTGGGGAAATAGCGCTTCTGTGGCCTCTCAAATATATAATGATTTCACAGGTTTGACAACGGTCAGCTACAGCGATATAGAAGGTTGCGGCGGCAGCATCAGTTGGGACCCAAATATTGGCTCCGATGGCGGTGGTAATATCGATGCTGACCCTTGTTTTGTCGATTTCAATGGTCCTGATGAAACAGTTGGTACCGACGATGACAACTTAAGAATTCGAATGAACTCAGCCTGCATTGATGCTGGTGATAACGACGTCCTGCCTGCAGACATACTTGACCTTGACAATGACGGCAACACCGTTGAACCTTTGCCATATGACCTCGATGGTAGAGAGCGGATAGTTGATGGCGACTGCAACGACACGATTATCGTCGATATGGGAGCTTATGAGTTTGGCTGGTTGTATCTTGGTGACTTTGCCGGCGGCTGTGATGTGGACTTTGTCGATTTTGCTGTTTTAGGATTAACGTGGCTAAAAGTCGATGGTCAAGCCGGCTACGATCCTAACTGTGACATTAGTCTGCCCGCTGACGATTTTGTTGATGAAAAGGACCTTAAGATATTCACCGACAACTGGCTGGCAGGTCTTTAATTGCCTTGACAAGATGCGAGCTGTTTGCCAAATAATCACTATTTTAATCTGTCGACCACCGCTTCAATATGGCGCGGGCCGGTTCCGCAGCAGCTGCTCGTTAGAAGGTTTTGTTCCAGTAACAACACACCATGTCTGGAGAAACTTGAGCTTGCCGCCTTCCAAATACGGTCGCATTCCCGTCTTGGAGCCTCCCGCTATTTCTCGCTCCAGCTCGCTTCTGATAGCAAGCTTCGTCTGTCGGTCAGTCCCTGTCATCTCAGTCCATCTCTCGAAATCAACATTGATGTCTCGTGCGGCGAATTGCTGAACCAAGAGCCCTGATATTTCCATCGCCTTAGTGAGTTGTTCTTTCGTCAGGGCAACAGTATGCGAAGGGTCTCTCATCTGCTCCAGACGATTGTAGGGCGAAATTAGACTTTCATCGGCCGGAGAAAGCATATCGATTATCCCAACTGCGTGCTCTTCTCTGGAAACTCTGACCATCTCCTTGAGCTGCAATTCCGGCTTCTCAAAGTGGTGTATTGCGAATCTGCTCACAACCATATCAAAAGAATTGTCCTGGTACGGAAGAGCTGCGGCGTCACCTTCTTCAAACAGGATGTTCTCGATACAAGCTTCTGCCGCTGCTTTCCTTGCTTGCTCTAACATCTCCTTTGTCATGTCGATGGCGATGACCTGCCGGACGTGTGGGGCAATCATTCGGCTGAGATGGCCCGTCCCCGCAGCAACATCCAATACGCGGAAATCCGATTGAAAAGGCAGAATATCTACTATCCACGCAAGATACTCCTGGCTTGAGAGAGTCAGTCCATTCTCGCCGAAGTTAGCTGCCTGCCTGGAGAATTCTCTGCGGACTATCTCGCTATGTTCCACATTCCCTTCCTTCTGACAATGATTATCTGACATTTCCCATTTACACGATAAAAACACAAAGTTCACACTTTCTACATCAACGATTCGGTCAATCTCTACTTCTTTAGCGTTTTGGCCACAGCTTCAATATGAGCTGGGGTTGTTCCGCAGCAGCCGCCAATTATGTTTACGCCGGCTGAATGGATTTCCTCTGCCGCCGCAGCGAAATCACCCGGCGTAACTTTATAGACTGCCTGGCCGTCAATCAGTTCCGGCTTGCCTGCGTTGGGTTCGGCGAAAATCGTAAATCGGGTCTGCTCATTAGCCTTTATTGTTGAGACAAACTTGCCGGCCAGTTCCACATATTCTTCGAGTGACAACGTTCCGCAATTGAATCCTGCGACATCAACACCTGTGGAAATCATTGCCGAGGCCGCCGATTCGACATCGACACCCATCATTGTTCTAAATTCATCGCCTGCCTTATCAAAAGCCATCGAGGCAAGAGCCGGCAAATCCGAAACAGACTTCACCGCCTCGATGGCAATACGAATTTCATCGAGGGCAGTCATTGTCTCGATTATAAAGCCATCGACACCGCCTGCCAAAAGTGCCTCTGCCTGCTCACAAAAAGCTCGTTTCAAATCTTGAGGCTTTAACGAGCCTAAAGGCTCGAGGAAATCACCGCTGGGCCCGATATCGCCAAGAACATATCCTGTATCTCCAGCAGCTTGCCGGGCAATTTGAGCACCTGCCGTATTTATTTGTTCGGCCAGGTTATCGATTTTGTGGCGGGACAGAGCGTATCTATTGGCCCCGAATGTGTTAGTTATAATTACATCACTGCCCGCGGCCAGATACGATTTATGAACACCAAGAACAATATCGGGCGAATCGATATTAAGAAGGTCATTGCACTTGCCTGAATCAGAGCTTTGAGCAAGCAGCTCCGTTCCCATTGCCCCATCAAGCAAAATAAGGCCTTTGCCCATTCTGTCCTTTAAGGTTTCTTTTCTCATCTTGTACTTCCAGGAACCAACAACAAAATTATGGCGACGACAGAAATCTAACACTATAGCACCATTTAAGATTTTGCAAATAAATATATCATATCGGCCTGTTTCATCATATTTCAGGGGCAGGTGAATCGTATCTCGTATCTTGTATTTAGAAGGTTCTTGCTTGCCGCGGCGCAGCGATCTATCGCGGCATAGTGTAACTACGCCGGAAGCGAAGACGGGTCATTCCGAGCGACCTGTCCTCCGTAGCCCAAAGGGCGAAGGATGGAAGCAGAGGAATCTATTAAAATGTCACTGCAAGGCCCTGTATCGTATGGTGCCTGGGCTTAGTTTTCTGCTGGTTGCTTTCCCTCTTTGTGGAAAAGTTGGGGCTGGGTTACTGTTGTTCCGGATTTAGCCTTAGGCGCCCTTTTTAAAGTTACATTTACCTGCTCTGAAGGCGGATAGTCTATTCCTTTTCCACTAAGCAATTCCTCAATAGTTAAAAGCTGCAATCTCGGATGCTTCCCCCACGCTGATTTGTAGAATCCCGCACTTGCAGCTTCCTTCCGCATATCTCTGGTCGGATTAGCCATTGAAATCAATACACCTATCTCCGCATCTTCCCTGTCTATAACACCTCGAAGGTCACGCAGTTGCGATACGGTGACCTTTTCACCGGATTTGACCGATATAATAATCTGCTTCGTTTTCGCCTTCGTTCCTGCCTCATCATGAAAATATAACCGCCCGTCGACTCCTTTATCTGCTCCCTTTTTCTGCTCGACAGGTCGAGCGCTAATTAATCCCAACGCCCACCACTGAAATTGATACGGTTCCTGTTCTGCTAATACTTTGGCATCAGCAACCGAAACCGGCTCACCTATAACCTCAAATGAGACTTTTTCACCAAAAGTATCGTTCAGTCGCTTTTTTATAACGACCATTGCTGCTTGAGTAACATCAATACCAATCCAAGGCCTCTTTAGTTTCTGAGCGGCTACTATTGCCGTTCCACAACCACAAAACGGGTCAAGGACCACGTCACCTTTATTACTGCTCGCCTCTATTATTCGTTCCAAAAGTGCTTCAGGTTTTTGGGTAGGATAGTCAAGCCGTTCTCTCGACTGACTTTGAACGGGTCTAATGTCAATCCCGATGTCTTGTAAAGGAACACCAGGCATCTCATCAAGATAAACTTTAAGTCTCGGATATCCTTTTTTGCTATAAACTATTCGTCCAGCCTTTTCAAATTCTTCCATATTGTCCTTCGTGTAGGCCCAACAGCGAGTCTCAGGAGGCCGAATCCCCTTCCACTCGTAAAGTTGCCCTGAGGACGCACGAGACATAGATGCAGTAAGATCTCTGCGTGCATATCTTCGCCCCGTCCCATTCTCAATATAACGATATGATTTCTCGATATGCTCTTCAGAATAGTCCGTGTACCGAACATTCCACGTTGTATTTTCATCCTTTTTAATATAAAAAAGTATTGTATCGTGTAACCTACCAAAACTTTTGTAAATGTTTGAGTGAGCAGTTGTTCGCTGCCAGATTATTTCATTACGAAAGTTCATGGGGCCAAAAACAGCATCCATAACCATTTTAAGATAATGGCTTGCTGCTGGGTCACAGTGCAGATAAATTGAACCAGTCGGTTTTAAAACTCGATGAAGTTCTATTAATCGAGGCGCCATCATCTAAAGATAAGCTAACATATCACTTCCGCCTAAGAATGTGTTAAAGGCCTGCATCACTTGAGAAACTCGTGCCGGTCCGCTTTCAACAATCTCGTGATATGTTTTTGCAGAGGCTTCGTCCCAACGCCAGGTATCTTCAAACGCCTTGATTTGTGCTGCACTACGACTTCCATTCCGTTCCTTAAAGAAGGTGTTGTAGTCCTGATTGCTATTAAAAGGCGGGTCGAGATAAATGAGGTCTATTGTCTCATCCTTGATATACCGCCGAAGAATATCAAGATTATCACCATAATACAAAATGTTTTCCGCCATTCGTTATCTCCGTCAATAACTTGGGACTTTTGCCCATACTAAGTAACTCTACGATTTCGGCAATAAAATAGCACATCGCGCCGGTGATACCCCTTCAAAATTAGTTTTTGGCTCTTCGAGAATCTCGTGTCTCATACGTGATACGACACCGGCAATGTTATGCAATATGCTCTCAAAGCAATCCATTGAATGTTGTTCCCGGTAAAGAACACCGAAAGCACCTTTCACCCCTTGTAAAATCTTTAGTTCCTTCAGAGTATGCAACCTCTTCGCCAAGTGAACTACCTCACCCACGGTCGTCCACTCAGAATATCCGTTGCCACAAATCTGACCAATATACAACCCTCCGTAAGCTAATCCAATTCGAAACGGGTACTTCTCACCGAGTTGTTTTTGAAGGTCATGAATACCACCGAGCAACTGCCCCATCATAAGTACCGCTGGGACATCTCCATTCTCCTCCATATCAGGCAATATAAACATAACCTCGTCACCTATAGTCTTGTCAACTAGCCCATAACGATTATTCACAATGTCCACCAGCCCTTTAAGAAATGGCTCCAAATAGTCATTCACCTCTTTATTTGGCAACCCCATGACTCGTTCCGAGAAACCAACCAAATCAACAAATCCAACAAAACCCCAAATGTCCCGGTTCCCAAACGAATCAAGAAACGGCTTACTTGGTCTATTTAGATCCAACGCCTTCGTTACATAGAGCAGCGGCATTTCCTGCAATCGCTTAACTCCAGCCCGATGTGATAGCCAATCAAAAACCTGTTCTTTACCAAGCATCTATACCTTTCCACTCTATTATGGTGCAGATGACACCCAGGTACGCCCAACCTATTTTTCCCCTTCCACTTTCAAACTATACCCTACCCAAAACCGTAATTCCCGCCTGCCCCTAAAGCGAGCCCATGCGCACCTACAAGCCGGGGTCAACACAAGAAATCCCGCCTGCTTTAGGGAGATTATAAGTTACAGAGTTCCGATTTCAATAGTAAAAAAATTGTACAAAAAACGTTCATTTTCGTAAATTTCCTGTATCTTTTTGACCAAAAGTATCATTTCTTTCAATTTTTGTCAATTTTCGCACACTTTTTTCCTCGTTTTTTCGACCTGCAAAGCCACTTGACCAGCAAAATCCCCGACTACTAATGTTTTACCCGAAATACGATATACGCAATACGAGATACACTGTAAGGCGTCACTCAATCAAATGCGGAGGGGGTTATATACCAAAAACGGCTAATTTCAAAATTTTTTTACTCTTTTCCACATAAGCACTTACAAATTTCAACCATCCTGAAAATACACGAATTTCCGACCAAATGCGCATGCCGAAGCAATAGTGGAGGTCCTGAGCAGCCTGTGGTGAGTACGTTCGTCTGAGCCCAATCAAAGCTCCTGTCGAACCAAGTCGTGGGATCCGCCCTACTAAGGGGAACGTCTTTTTTTCGGGATATACAAAATGCGATATACGACATACGCATCACGCAATACGATATACGCAATACGCAATACGCAATACGAGACCTATCCTGAGCTTAGCCGAGCCGGTTTATCAATCTTATACCGCAAAAGTATGCAGTTATTCCAAGGTTAAAGAATTACGAGACAAATTATTGGAAAATTGCGAATATGCAATAGACCGCCTTGAAAAAGCTATAGACATAATAGAAAAAGGCTCTTCAATTCGTGAAGATAGTATGGATATGACTTCTTCAGAAGCCACTACTTCTTATAGTAATCCAGAAGGTTCTAAAATTAGTTTAAAGACGAGTGATGTCCCTAACGCTCCTCATGATAGTAAATTTAAAGATAAGATCATCAACGATATTTATTCTGTAATTCATGGGGATTTGATACAGGAATGGGAGCATTTTTTGTATGACATTTTCGTTGAAGGTGTTATTTACTATGTTAAAGGTTATAATTTAGGCGATTCAGCATATAAGCTTAACTTAAAGAATTTTAAACCATCAATTGAATTGGCAGAAATGCGAGATAACCTTTCGGAAGAATTTAGATCTTCACTCAAAGGGTACGAAGAATTGTTTTCTCAAGTACGTAAACTTTTCAAGGTTAAAGAGAATGCATTATTGAAGGAGATACAAAAGCAAGTACAGATTCGCCATATATTCCAGCATAATAGAGGTGAAATAAGAAGAAAAGATCTACGTAGCACCGGGCGTAATGGTCCGGATGCGTTGAGGTCTTTCGATGATACGGCGTCTTGCTGCAGCAAATATACAGCTGCCAAATAAAAGCATTAGCCCTGTTGCCGGCTCCGGGGTTTCCGAATTATACACACTTGCTATCTCCGCGGGGCTCAACTGCCTGTTGTAAATCATCACATTGTCGATGATACCATCAAAAGTGTGGTTTCCGGTCCCATCGCTTCCGATATAGAGGTTCTGAGTACTGTCTGAGCCTTTGTTATCCGACCAGATGGAGAAGTCCTTATAGCCGGTTACTTCCACCGCATCTACGTAGAACTTCACACTCTCTTCGACATAGTTGGCATCCCAGGTGATGGTAACGTTATGCCACGTATTACCTGAAAACGCGTTGTCGTTTGACCTTCTCATTATTCCGCTGTCGTGCGCACTCCAGAAAGCCAGCGTGTTCTCATTGGCGCCAAGGTCGTTGATGGTGAATCCCCAGCTGCCCGTATTGTTGTCCGTTTTTTTTGCTACGATTCTTCCGTCTGTTCCATAACCGTCTTCAGTATCGTAGTAGTAAATCCATGTGCTGACGGTCAGAGGTCCCAGGTCATCGAGGCTGCTGTCTGAACCGAGGTCGATATAGTCATCGTTGTCATCGAACTCATAGGCGCCGCTGCCGTCAGGACCTCCTGCATCAATGAAAGTTGGGCATAAATCTCCGCTGCTGCTGCCTGGATTTATTCCTGCTTCGTCGGCAAATATAGTGGTGCCTGCGCCATCCTCAAATTTCCAAAATGAGATGTAGTCGCCGGGCAGGTCAACAGCAGCAGCCCGGACAGATAACAGAGCGAACACCAGGATAGAAAACAGAACAAACGACTTAATGGAAATAGAAAAGGCATCTTTTTTTGGGACCTTCATCTTTCTTTCTCCTCTGACATTTCCCATCTAACACTGTTGGAAACACTTTTCCGCATTTCTATGTGACCTGTGACAATTGCGGGCTTAGGCACCGAGGGACAGAATCCACAAAATGTGATTCTCATCACCTAACTCCTTAAGCGTGCACAGAAAGTAATCAAACTTTTTATTACCCCATTCTAAATGTCTCTTCATTATATATCTTTTCACAGCTAAAGTCAAGACAATTCTCGACTCAGATGTAATAAACAGCAAAAGATTAACGATCTCGAAGAAGAAATTTCCACCCTCAAGAACAAGCTGCGTTATCAAGAGAGAACAGCCAAAGAAGGTTTTTTCGGTTCATCTACCCCATCCTTGAAGATTCCGGTCAAGCCGAACAGCCAAAAAGCACCTGCCATCGATATTTCCAGCAGTGGAACAAATCGGGGGTTTTTGCCAAAATACTGACGGCATTGGCCCAGGATGTTTTCAAAAAATTCTGTAAAAACTTCCAGCCCCCAGCGACGTCGAGCTTTTGATATTACGCTATGGTCTGGCGTTTTCTCATCAAGGTCATAACCGCAAAGCCACAGCCAGTCCAAACGCAATTGCAACTGTGACATCAAGGCACGTTCGGATTTGATGTTCTCATAGAACAGCAGGAACATCAGTTTAAGAATCACAGCCGGATCGACAGATTCATTGCCACGCCTGCCGTAGCGATTAGCTACTTTTGAGCGAATAAAATTGAAATCGACAAGCTGTTCGATCTTTCGTAGCGGATGATCTTGT
>JAFGRL010000085.1 GCA_016935195.1 Sedimentisphaerales bacterium | reverse complement strand
CTAAAAAGAAATCGCAATTGTGCAAGATGGGTATAAAGGTAGTTATGAAAAAAAGTCCCTTTTGCGCGGAGGAAATTCAGGAAGAAGCGATAAAGTGTCGTTTTTGCGGTGAGTTTCTCGATGAAGCTGCCAGGCCCAGGCCGAAGACGAAATGGTATTATTCCACCTCGGCTATTGTAATCGGTTTGCTTGTTGTAGGCCCGTTTGCCTTACCTTTGGTATGGAAAAATCCAAAATATAAAGTGATTACCAAGGTTATTATCACAATCGTTGTTATTGCCGTTACCATCTGGCTTTGCTATCTTGTGGGATATATGTATCAGCGCTTAATACAGCAGATGTCAAAGCTGATTTACTGTTGACAGAAAGTGATACGGCGCAAATAATGATTTGTGAACACAGGTTGTCGAATTGGCCGAAGTGGCGGAACTGGCAGACGCGCGGGACTCAAAATCCCGTCCTGGCAACAGGGTGTGGGTTCGACTCCCACCTTCGGCAGTAATTCGTCGTGCATATTGTGTGATGTGTATTGCGTTTAGCGGACAGGGTGCAGCTAAGAATTAATCGCGGAGGCCGCTGAGAGCGCAGAGAAAAAATAGATTCCTGCCCCTGCTTTCGCAGGGGTGACATTGTTCCAAATCACTTCCCTACAAAAGGTGAAAGTTTGCGGAGTTTGTTAATGATTTCCGGCGTTTTTTGGGTTGTATAATCCACCTCTTCTTCGGTATTGTAACGACTTAAGCTAAAGCGGATTGAGCCGTGGGCGGCGGTGAAAGGTACTCCCATCGCTCGCAGGACGTGGCTTGGCTCAAGTGAGCCTGACGTACAGGCTGAGCCGCTGGAAGCACAGATGCCGAATTTGTCGAGCATAAGCAGGATTGCTTCGCCTTCGATGTATTCGAAACTGATGTTGGTGGTATTGGGCAGGCGATTATTTTTATCACCATTGAGCATCGAATCCGGACACGTTTCCAATATTGCGCTCTCGAGTTTATCCCGCAGGTATTTGACCCTTTGATTTTCCTGTTCAATATTTTTTGCTGCTAATTCACAGGCTTTGCCCAAGCCAATGATGCCGGGCACATTTTCAGTGCCCGCTCGCCGACCTGCCTCCTGATGGCCGCCTAAAATGAATGGTGAAATTCGCGTGCCTTTTTTTACATACAATGCACCTGCACCTTTTGGGCCGTGCAGCTTATGGCCCGAAAGGCTCAGCAGGTCAATATGACTGCCAGATAAATTCAGTGGTATCTTGCCCACAGCCTGGACGGCGTCGGTATGAAAAACGATTCCTCTGCTTTTGACCAGCTCTGCGATTCGTTCAATTGGGAATATGACGCCGGTCTCATTATTTGCATACATAATTGTTACCAGGGCAGTATCATCATCGAGATTTTCTTCGAGTTCTGATATATCAAGCTGACCCTGCTTATCAACGCTAAGTTCCACAACACTGTAGCCGTGGTTTTCCAGTTCCCGGCAAACAGTCAGCACTGCCGGATGTTCCACTCGGGTTGTTATGACCTTGCGCTTAGCTGGTGCAGCTGATAAAACAGCTTTAATTGCGGTGTTATCACTCTCGGTTCCGCCGCTGGTAAATACAATTTCACTCGGCTCACAACCAAGCAGCTCGGCAACTTTTTCACGAGCCTCACGAATTTTATGGCCTATTTGCCCTCCAAAGGTATGCATACTTGAAGGGTTTCCGTAATGCTCACAGAAAAAAGGTTTTATTTCTTCAAAGACCTCTTCAGCTACCTTGGTTGTAGCATTATTATCAAGATATATGGTTTTCATCTTTCACTCTCGATGATTATGCGGCTGATTTGCAGAGTCCTTATCTTCCTCCACAAAAAGTTCGCCGGATACAAACTCTCTTAATTTCGCCTCGACAACATCCTTCATTGTAAATTCTGCGAGTTTGCATTGTGCGCACATCCCTCTAAATGCAACGATAACTTTGCTGCCTTCGACATCTATAAGTTCAATATTTCCACCGTGAGCTCGCAAAGCCGGCCGAATCTGCTCATTTATGGTTTGCTGAACCAACTGTATCTTCTCTATATTTGTGAGACCGACGGTCTTGTGCAGCTTTGGTGCAGCTTTACGCCTTGCTTTATCTCCCTGTACTTTTTCGATTATCTTTTCGATTTGTCCCTTACAGCCGCCGCATCCGCCGCCGGCCTTGCAATAATTCGTAACCTCATCGACAGCCGTTAAATTATTCTCTCTTATAACCCTTTCGATTTCATTTTCAGTAACGCCAAAGCAGGTACAGACAACTTTGCCTTCCAACTGACGTTTCTTTCTGCCGCCGCTGCGGCAATTGTCAATGGCTGCCTCGAGTGCTTCTCTGCCCATAACCGAGCAGTGCATCTTCTGCTCCGGCAGGCCGTCTAAGTAATCGGCAATATCCTTGTTGGTAACCTTTTCCGCCTTTTCAAGAGTCATTCCTATTATCATTTCTGTAAGAACCGACGAAGTGGCGATGGCACTTGCGCATCCGAAGGTCTTAAACTTTGCATCTGTAATTCTACCGTCTTTGCCGAGTTTAAAGGTAAGCCTTAAAGCGTCGCCACAAGCTAAAGAACCAACCTCCCCTACGCCATCCGGCTCCTCAATCTCGCCAACGTTGCGCGGATTGAAGAAATGTTCCCTGACTTTATCGGTATATTCCCACATAATTTCGTATCTCGTATCTCGTATTGCGTATATCGTATAACGCTTTTACTTTTTACTTTTCACTAACGCTTGCTTAAAGTCGGCGATTATATCATCGATGTGCTCGGTGCCAACTGAGACACGGATATAGTCTTCAGTAACACCGGCTGAAAGCTGCTCAGGTTTGCTGAGCTGCTGATGAGTTGTGCTGGCTGGGTGAATAACTAATGTTTTACTGTCACCGATATTGGCAAGATGACTGGCCAATTTAACACTGTTTATAAATTTAATCCCTGCTTCTTTGCCGCCTTTGATACCAAAGCCTAAAATTGCACCCTGGCCTTTTGGCAGATATTTTTTTGCCAACGCATAATCCGGATGTGATTGCAAACCCGGATAATTAACCCAATTTACTGCATCGTGTTTTTCAAGCCATTGTGCAAGTTTCAAAGCATTTTCGCTGTGCCTTGGCATACGCAGATGCAGGGACTCGAGCCCCTGCAAGAACAAAAATGCGTTAAAGGGCGACATACAAGAACCCATATCACGCAAGAACTGAGTTCTCGCTTTTATTATATAAGCCGATTCGCCGAAAGTTTCTACATATTTGATGCCGTGATAACTTGGGTCAGGCTCGGTTAATTCCGGATACCTGCCGTTGTCCCAATTGAAGTTTCCGGAATCAACGATGGCACCACCAATGCTTGTGCCGTGTCCGCCGATGAACTTCGTACAGCTATGGACCACAATATCGATACCGTATTCGATAGGCCTAAACAGTATGGGTGTGGCAACGGTATTATCGCAAATCACCGGCATATTATTATCGTGGGCGACCTTGGCAATTTCCTCATACTGCAGAATATCATTCTTGGGATTGCCAATCGTTTCGATATAGATCAGCCGAGTATTTTCTTTAATTGCCTCAGCAAAGTTTTTTGGTTCCTTAGGGTCAACGAAAGTAACTTCAATCCCTAATTTGGCAAATGTCTGACTAAACAGTGTAACCGTCCCACCGTAGAGCGAACTCGATGCGACAATGTGCTCACCGGCCCTGCAGATGTTCAAGATTGCCGATGTTATAGCAGCCATTCCTGAGCTAAATGCCAGCCCTGCAACTCCGCCTTCCATAGCAGCTAAGCGTTTTTCCAGTACATCAATCGTAGGATTCATCAGACGTGTGTATATATTGCCAAACTCTTCGAGCGCAAAAAGCTTCGCTGCGTGCTCGCTGTCCTTAAAGCAATAGCTGGTTGTCTGATAAATAGGCACAGCCCGGCTAAGAGTATCAGAATCTATCTTCTGGCCGGCGTGAAGTGCCAGTGTATCCAAATGATATTTCGACTCTTTGGCCATTTACACACTTCCCTTCTATTTGCGCGGCAAAACTTCAACCATTCGCTCAAGAGCCTTATTTGCCTTTGCTCTTGTTTCGGCCGGCACTTCAACAATGTATTGCATTTCTTCCAAAGACCACAGAATCTTCTCCAGTGTGGTTCGTTTCATATTGGGACAGATGGCTCTGTCGCTCGCAGCTATGAACCGGGCATCCGGAGCTTTCTTTTTTAGAGCGTGAATCATACCTGTTTCT
>JAFGRL010000084.1 GCA_016935195.1 Sedimentisphaerales bacterium | reverse complement strand
CTCAAAAGGTCTTCGATTATGGCATTGAGCCGATCAGAATGCTTGGCGATGATTTTTAAAAACTTCTGTGCTTCTTGAGGATCATTTACAGCACCGTCTATCAGCGTTTCGACAAATCCTTTGATAGAGGTAACAGGTGTTTTGAGCTCATGAGAGACGTTAGCGACAAAATCGCGTCTTACCTCTTCCAGTTGACGGGTTCGGGTAATATCGTGCAACACCAGCACAGCACCTGTGTTGTTACCTTTGTCGTCAGCCAGGGGCGAACCATACAATTGCAGAAAACGCCCACCCTCATTTAATACAAAACATTCGGTTTCAGTGGCCTGTTTATTCTCGATAGTATTTTTTATATACTGCTGTAGCTGGGGATTGCGTATAGCCTCTTCAACGCTTAAACCGTGTGATTTATCTGCATCTATGCTGAGCAACTCCGCAGCTGCTTTGTTGCAGCTGACAATATGTTCGTCAGAATCAACTGCCAGGACACCTTCAATCATACTTGAAAGAATTGCTTGTATCTGGCTTCGCTCTTCCGTGATTGTGTCAATCCTTGCATTAAGCTGCCGAGCCATTTCATTTAAGGCTTGCGCTAGAGCCGCCAGTTCAACTGCATTTGGTATAGATAATCTTAGATCGAGCTCGCCTGAAGCAAAATGTTTTGCAACCTCGGTCATCTGTTCTACGGGACGGCTTATTTTCTTGGATATGACTAAACTTACCGCTGCCGCACAAACAGCAACAATTAAACCTGTCAAGAAAAGCTTCTTATAAATATTTTTAAGTGCTTCATCAATTGCGGTAACAGGTACAGATGTTCTGACAACAGTCAGGACTTCACCATCCTGCCTTATTGGGATTGCCAGATACATCATCCTTTTGCCAAGAGTCTCGCTAAACCGAAGTGAGTTACCCAACCCTTGCTCCAAAGCATTCTGGAATTCAGGTCTGTCAGCATGGTTTTTCATGCGGCTGGGTATTTCATCAGAATCTGCTATTACTTCGCCATTAGGCAAAATCACAGTAATTCGTGTAGAACTGGCTGCTGCTGTTTGTTTACAAAAATCGTCAATTTCTTTGAAATTGTGATTTGCCAGATTAGTCAATATTTGTTTTTCGACTAAATGTGCTCGAGATTTGATATCTTCGGCTACCTGATTAAGATAAAATTTACGTATGGATTGCGACCCATACCAGCCTACACCAACTACTGAAATAAGAATAATCAGCAGGAAGGATGGATAAATTTGCCATAATAATCGCTTTTTCATCATTAATTATCCTTGAAGCGATACCCGACGCCGCGGACAGTCTCGATATATTTGCTGCAAGGGCCCATTTTTTTTCGAAGCCCCACTATTTGAACATCTACAGCTCTATCTGTAACAAGATAATCATCACCATGTAATGCATCGACAATCTGGTATCGCGTAAAAACCAAACCCGGCCTCTTAGCCAGTACATAAAGAATATTGAATTCCGTGAAAGTAAGTTCCACAGGTTTATTTTTGATAAGGACTTCACGGCGAGCAGGGTCTATAGTTAACTCATAAATTTTTACTGGTGCCTTCTCTAAATCACGAGCTATGGCCCTTTGTAAAATCTTTCGAACTCTTGCGACAAGAACTTTTGGACTGAATGGCTTTGTAACATAATCATCAGCTCCCAATTCCAGACCTGTAACAATATCTATCTCTTCTCCCTTAGCGGTCAGCATTATAATGGGGATATGTTCAGTCTTGGCATCGCTTTTCAGTTTTTTACAGACCCCTAAACCATCGATACCAGGAAGCATCAAGTCCAGTATAACCAGATCGGGCAGTTTGGCCCTCGCTTTAGCCAAAGCCTCCTCGCCTGTGGTTGCTGTATCAGTATTGTAGCCGTTCTTGTCGAGGTTGTACCGAACCAGTTCAAGCACATCTTCATCGTCATCCACAATCAGAATATTTTCTTTTGCCATAGCTTCTTTATACTTTATTTGCGTTAGCGTATTGTTAGCAAATTGTTAGATTATTGTTAGACCAAGCCCCCTTAGTATACAACAAATTAATTTAATCTCAAACTACAATTGTATTAACCGGTTTTAAAAAACAACCGGTTGGAAAGTAACACAAGGAACTTTTGAAAATGCTTATCGAAATCTTCTATTGAGATATTTTCGTCAATCATAATTTCACCAATAGTTGCATCAGAGCAGTATTGGCAAACTGACAACATCAGTTTTTTCAATTCCGAAGAAAGTAGCAATGAATCAATTTCCTGTCCTGAAAGTTTACGCAACCTCTTCGATAAGATTTCAACCATCCTAAGCAGAGGTGCCCAATTAATCCATTGCGCAGATTCACCTTCCGGCTTTAGCAGTCCATCAAGTACGCCGGCTTTTAATCTATAAAACTTTTCTTTTTTGGAAGTTCTTGTCAAGATTACTCCCGATTGAGCCATTTCAACCAAGGTTGTCTGTATTGTTTTTTGATAATAGCCAGTTATGCGAGCAGCTTCGCTTGGATGTATCTCTTTTCCTGATGCTAATAAACATAAAATCTCAGCCCTGGCATTAATGCCGAGCAATGCTCTCAAGCGAAGCAAAAGACAAGCTGGGCTTTGCAAATCAAAAGCCTGCGAGTAACCCCTTAAGTTTATCTGTCCTCGCTTTAAGCCGTGACTCAGAAATTCCGGATTGGAATTTTTATCCGTTGGACAAGGCAAGGCATTGCCTTCTTTGTCGAAGAATAAAGGCTCTTTATCTTTTTGATAATACTTTTTGGCAAGCCCTGACCATTTAAGTCTGTAACTTGCCTTTTCAGCAAGAAGTTCCGCGATAGCACTAAGCTGTGGACCGCAGTTGAAATCACATTTCACTTGCATTTGCTGTAATCGCTGTACATTGATAAAATTGCCGTTCTGAAATAACCAGTCGATAATTTCATCAAATAAACGCGGTTCATAACGGCAAACACTTAACGAAAACAACAACAATACTTCCGGGTCGATGATTCTATTATCCCCTGGTTTGGCTGTTCCGGCAACTCCCAGTATACTCCATTGACGCCAGAGAAAATCGAATATCTTATCCTGGAATTTGTCCTTAGATTTTATCAACCAGTCGTTCATAGCCAAATTCCTGTAGGAATAATTTTATTGCTGTCTGAAATCCCTCTGATGGATCATGTGT
>JAFGRL010000083.1 GCA_016935195.1 Sedimentisphaerales bacterium | reverse complement strand
TGTGACACTCCTCAATCGAAAGAGAGGAGCAACAGGGAATACAAAATATGCCTAAATGAAATGAACCATATTACATCTACTCGACCATTTCGCAAGTTACCTGGTGTACTTCGCGGCTGTCATCCTACCCACTCCTGGTGTGCTGTAGGCGCAAAAGCAAAATTGTTTTTAAAGGATAATTACAAGACAAAAACGCCCTGCGGCAAAGGCAATCCTTTTGAAAAATTGGTTGAAGAAGATGGCTGTATAGTGTGTTTAGCGGTAATGGTTAATACTATCACATTGTGGCACTACTACGAAGATTTATTAAGTGTCCCTTATCTGGGATATTATCATCCTGAATTTCGGCATCTATCATACTGTACGCACGGACGCAGAATACAATATGAATTTCCCGGAATAATGGATGAGGTGACCAAAGCCGCAGGAATAATGAAAGTTGCAAAGGTGGGCAAAGAAACTTCCAGGTTAATCAGAGCACGCGACTTTAAAAAATTTATAGCAACAATAATAGCAGATGACCCTTATTGTTTTGTAGTCCGTCCGCCAGATAGGGTTAGTGATGACCTGGCCGTCGATGCTCTGCAAAAAGGCCAGGCAATGCTAAAAGCCTGGCGAAATGGGCCTAAGGAGCCGCCAGATAATATTGATTGGCCCAAACCGAAGCCGGAGCTAATAAGGGACGATTGTCCCGCCTTTATTGGCTATCACCAAGCCTATGGCAAAGAATGGCCGCTTTGCAAAGCCAACGACCGACACCCAAATCTGTTCAAAGCAGGAGAAGTTTTCAATGAAAACGGCCTTTGCTGCTGCAGCCAGTGTTCCTGGCATTTGAAATTTTGAGAATAGATTAAACAGCGGGCAATTCGGTTTCTTTTAAGACAAGAAATTTTACGGTACAGGAAGAGGGGGTAGGTATTGAATTTTCTTAAAGTCGTCTCTATTTTTTTGGCCGTTGAAGTATTTTACCCCCTAAGGGGTTACCTCCTAAGGGGTTAAATTGTAACTTTTGCATTCGCAAATTTGACATCGGCTCAAGAATAAAGTAAAAAAGAACTCAAGGTTAAGTGAAAGTTGCCAATTATGAATCTAATCGCCATAGACATAGGAAATACAAGTATCAACGTCGGACTTTTCCTAAAAGGCCAGGAGAAGTTTGTTAAGTCCTGCCCGGGTAAGTGTGAGTCCGAGCTGACAGAGTGCATCATTTCGGCGTGGGAGCAAATCCCCGTCGCAAAGCGCTCCAAAGAAAAGAAACGCGACGGCGTTATTGTGGCAAGCTCTGTCAAATCCGCCTGGACGAAGCTTGTCGAGAAAATCGCCGAAGAAACTCTCGGCCAGAAGCTTTTAATCATAGGCAAAGAGGTGCCGTATCCAATGGATTTGTCTATAAAGGAACCGGATAAGGTCGGCAGTGACAGAGTTCTGTCGGCTGCGGCTGCTTATGCAGTTACCGAGGAAGCGGCAGTTGTAGCGGACTTTGGAACTGCTGTAACCATTGACCTGATTGATGACAGGGGAGTTTTCTGCGGAGGCGTTATATGTCCCGGTTTTGAAATCAGTGCAAAGACATTACAGCAAAGCACTGCCCAACTGCCAAGAGTTACCGTCAGCAGACCAAAGTTGCCATTTGGTCAAAACACCGCTGAAGCAATCAATGCCGGATTATATTACTCTGCTGTTGGGACGCTGCAGGAGATGGTCAGACGATACGCAGAAAAGATTGGCACCTGGCCCAAAACTATCATAACCGGAGCTGGGGCGGAAATAATTAAAGAAGACTGCGAATTTGTGGATTCTTACGTGCCGAACATGGTAATCAAAGGCATAGCTTTGGCGTATCGTAAGTATCTTGAACGAAGCCTGGTGTAATACGATGATTTATGGGTACTTTTGCCGCTGTTACTACTGATAAAGGCACCGGCGCCATTAGCACGGTCGAAGTGTTTGGAGACCATGCCGATAATATACTAAAAAAGATATTCATTCCACTTAAAGGCAAAGCCCAATTCCTAAAGCCCGGCACAGTTACGGTTGGCCAAATCCGGGATAAAGATAAAACCATAGATCAGGTTACGATAGGCTGCCAATGGCCTGATAGCTTTAGCATCAACTGCCACGGCAATCCGCTAATAGTGGAAATGATAGCCAAGCTGCTTAAAGAAAACAAAGTTGAGATTCTAATTTACGAGCAGCTCTTACAAAAAATTTACTCTAAGCGGCAGAACTACAATGCTATACAAATCGAGGCCAAAATTGCCCTGACAAAGGCAAAAACCATTTCCGGTGCCAGAATTATCATACATCAGCAAAAAAATGGCCTTTCATATATATTAAAACATTGGCTGGAGAAAACAGGCAAGATATCACTTGCTAAAATCAAAAACCAAAGCCATGCCATATTAAAGGCCAGCAAAGTAGCAAAATTTATTATTTATGGATGCAAGGCAGTCGTTGCCGGCCCAGCAAACACCGGCAAGAGCACATTGTTTAATTGCCTGTGCGGTGCCAACAAGGCTATCGTTACCGATATCAAGGGAACAACGAGAGACTGGCTTTCGGCTCAATACCAGTTCGGATCTCTAATGCTGGAACTGACAGATACAGCAGGATTAGATGATATACTTAATGATGAAATTCAGGCAAAAGCACAAGAAAAAAGTATCCAGATGGTTACCGATGCAGACTTGATACTGCTGGTCCTCAACCAAAGCCGGGCTAATACAAAAATTAGTGGTGAGCTGCTTAAAAGAATTGCGAACAAGAAAATCCTGACCGTTTTGAATAAGTCGGATTTGCCCGGTGAACTGAACACCTCAAAACTGCCTATAATTTGTTCTCAGATAATCCGGATAAGTGCGAAGTATGCCCAGGGCATTGAAGATCTTGCAGAGAAAATTCAGGAAATACTCGGTGTGGCAAAGTTCGATTTTTACAGACCTGTCTGCTTCACCGAAAGACAGAACAAGCTCGTTGCAGAACTTGCTAAGGCGGGGTCTAAAACTTCTGCAGCCAACATCATAACAGAGTTGTTAAACGGCCCTGTTTGTGTATAATCTGCTCTATGGCCGTGCAAAATATAAAATTAACTCCTGCAATGAAACAATTTCATCAGTTCAAACAGAAGTACCCTGATGCCATACTGTTTTTTCGGATGGGGGATTTTTACGAGACGTTTTATGATGATGCCCAAATCTGCTCGAGGGTTTGCGGCCTGACCCTGACAAGTCGAAGCAAAGGGAATAATCCGATTCCTTTAGCCGGAGTGCCGTATCATGCCGTCGACGGATACATAAAAAAAATGCTCACAAACGGCTATAAAGTAGCTGTTTGCGAGCAGGTAGAAGATCCAAAAACAGCCAAAGGAGTTGTCAAACGCGACGTTGTGCGTATTGTAACGCCCGGCACTATCACTGATGATATATTATTGGAGGCCAAGAAAGATAATTTCCTTTGTGCAATCGACGTTGGTAAAAACTCAAGGGCTGCAATCAGTTGGGTTGATATTTCAACAGGCCATTTCTTTGCCTTAGAGCTTCAGCAAGAAAAACTGCTGGACGAACTTTTAAGACTTGGCCCGGCCGAATGTCTGCTTGTCGATAGAACCGGTGAGCTGTTCGCAGAACAGACTCGCAAATTGGCCAATGATATTACACAGCTAACCGGTGCTGTCATAACCGAGCGTCCGCAATGGTATTTCGATCCTTACCAGGCAAATCAGCGACTGCTTAAGCACTTCGGCGTAACAACCTTAGAGGGTTTTGGTATCTTTGATGGCGAGGAAGTTATTTGTCCTGCCGGTGCAATAATTGAATACTTAAATGAAACTCAGAAAACCTCTCTTGGACACATCCAGACTCTTAGAAAAATCAACCGGGATAAATTTATGCAAATTGACCAAAGCAGCCTTCGCAGTCTGGAAGTTTTGCGAACTATCAGGGGCGAAAACCAGAAAGGCACACTCTTGCACTGTCTTGACGAAACGCTGACTGCCACCGGCGGCAGGATGTTTAGGAACTGGCTGTGCATGCCACTTTGTGACAAAGGAGCAATTGAACTTCGTCAGGATGCAATTGAAGAATTGAAGGAAGCTGATGACAAACTCACAAGTGTTCGAAAATTACTTGTCAGCCTTTCGGATACCGAAAGAATAGCCGCTCGCATCAGTACATCTCGCGCAACACCGCGTGACTTTATTGCCCTGGCAGCAACTCTTTGCAGAATACCTCAGATGAGGTCTGTATTGCAGAGCTGCTCAGCGGATTTGCTGCTGAATTTGGCTCAAAGGAGTGACAGCATCGATGAGCTTGCTGAGTATCTTGAGGCAGCAATCAAGCCGGACTGCCCCTCACATTTGCGTGATGGTGGTGTTGTAAAAGAGGGCTTTAATGCCGAGCTTGACCAGCTGAGCACGTTTTCCAAAAATGGCCAGAGCTGGCTTGGCAGTTATCAAAGAAAACAGATAGAGAAAACCGGAATAAAAAATCTAAAAATCGGCTTTAATAATGTCTTTGGCTATTACATTGAGGTAAACCATTCTGCTGCGGAAAAAGTGCCCGCCGATTATGTGCGAAAACAGACAATAAAAAACGCCGAGCGATACATAACCGAAGAACTCAAAAAGTACGAAAGCCAGGCCTTGGATGCAGCCGAAAGAGCTCTGCAGTTAGAACAACAACTTTTTCAGGACATATTAAACCACGCTGCACAATACATCAGCCGCTTGCAAAATCTCGCAGAGGTTGTTGCCAGGTGCGACTGCCTGGCTGGTTTAGCATACCTTGCCAAACGGCATAATTACATCCGACCGGAAATCAACCAAAGCTGTGAGCTGTTTATATCTGAAGGAAAACACCCTGTTTTAGCTCAAACACTCGGTGAGCAATTTGTTCCAAACGATATCGAACTCGGCGAAGATAAGGGCGATGTACTTGTTATCACAGGCCCGAATATGTCCGGAAAAAGCACATACATAAGGCAGGTTGCATTACTTGTTTTGATGGCCCAGACCGGCAGTTTCATTCCTGCAAAACAGGCCCGCATAGGGCTCGTTGATAGAATTTTCACTCGCGTCGGCGCTTCGGATGAATTGGTCCGCGGGCGTTCAACATTTATGGTCGAGATGACAGAAACTGCCAATATCATCAATAATGCCACTGACAGATCCCTTGTGATTGCCGATGAGGTCGGCAGAGGAACGAGTACCTATGACGGCCTGGCACTGGCATGGGCCATTACAGAACACATCGCAACCAAACTTAAATGCCGAACCCTTTTCGCAACACATTACCATGAACTGACAGAATTAGCAGAACTTTTTGCAAATATCAAAAACTGCAACGTGGCAGTGAGGGAATGGATGGACGAGGTCGTGTTTTTATATAAAATCCTTCCGGGCGGCACAGACAAAAGTTACGGCATTCACGTTGCCAAACTTGCCGGGATACCTAAGAGCATAACCCAAAGGTCTAAGGAAATTTTATCCGAACTGGAAAGCACTTTTCGAAAAGAAGCTGCCGGCGAGCACTTAGCCAGGCATAAAACAAAACAAGCCGACGCCGATACGCTGTTTGTCCAAAAACATAAATCCGTCATCGATAATCTGTCAGGCGTTGATATCGATAATCTGACACCGATAGAAGCTATCAACCTCCTGCACGAAATAACCAAGCAGATAAACGCCGATTAACTTTTCTTTATTCGGCCCACTGCCAGTTGTCCCTGAATTCTTCCAGGTCGAACAAATCGACTTTTCCGTTACGGTCCAAATCTTCGGCAATTAATATCATTTCAATCTGCCAGGCGCCAGCGAACATCGAGAAATCATTAAAATCTACAATCCCGCTATTATCCAAATCGGCGACATACTAGCCTGTGGTGTTCCACCATATCCTCCCATATTCAGACATTTGCCGTGAGGCCATAACTCAGCCCAGAAGTATATAGGATCGCCGCCGTCAATGCAAGAGCCCGTAACGACATCGGTAACCCATTGGTTCAGGACCGGGTCCCAGCGGCCGCGGGCCGACTTTAAGTGATAATCGCCATTGCTCCAGCTATCGCCGCTCCACTGGCCCGAGTTGGCATACAAGGGATCTGCAGAGACATTGCCTTCAGTGCCGGTCTTATCCGGGATGTCACCTGCATAGTTTTGCGGGATATTGCCGTAAACATCGTTGTATAAAAAGATATCATAAGGGGCAAGAGAGTAGAATACTCCGCCGCCGGAGCCTACCTCAAGGATATTATTGGTTATAATGTTATTGTTGACGGCCAGCCCAAAATTATTGCCGTCAATAATAGTAGAGGCAACCACTGACGGGTTCTGCGGATCAACACTCTGCAGGATAAGATCTCTAAGTGCAAACAACACATTCTCCACGTACCTGCCTGGTGTCACGATTATTGTGCCTCCGTCTGCAATCACACTGATTGCATGCTGGATTGTTCGATAGGGATTCTGGCCTGAGCCATCGCCGGTCTGGTCAGAGCCTGTGCAGCTAACCCAGGTGCCCTGCAACTGGCTTGACCAGACGCTCAATGCAACATTTCGTGTTTCGTCCCTGGTGTTGGTCAGGTCGGAAAAGATAACCGAATCCTGATAGGTGCCACGGCTTAGGGCCTCGGCTGCGCTGTTTAGGTAGATTATAATATCCGCCGTTCCATCCGGCTCAAGTGAACCGGGCGTAGTTGAGGTATCATTGATATCATACCAGGGCTGGTTAGCTGCCTTGGTTACAGAATAGTTTATTGTCTCGCTGCTTTGGTTTTCGAGAGTGTAAATTTTTTCCGGGGGCTCAAACGGCCCGCCCATAGGCCCGGCCGAGCTAAAATCATCGCTCGGAGTGATACTCATCGCCACCGGTGCCCCAAAGATTAGTTTTAGATTAGGAACATTCGTAGATGTATTGGCAGAAGGAGAACTTCCGGTCCACGTTAAAGGGTCGCCATAGCCGCTATCAGTACAGAAGTAGATACTCCGCAAACCACCCGGTGTGGAGTAATGACAGTTGCCATTGGACGTGTAAGAGGAATTATTGTGACTGAAGTCTATAAGCAGATTGTCTGAGCCGTTATACTCAAACGGATTGTCAAATTCAAAAGTAACCCATCCGGTTGACGAAATTACCTCGTTGTTTTGATAAACAGTTGTAAAGCCATTTTGCCAATCGGTATTTGACGAGTAGTCGCTCAACGAGGTGTGCTTCATTCTGATTGTCCAGTAGTTTAATGTCTGCCCCGGCAATGTTGTAACATCGAGAGCAAGCGAGGTGAGATTTTTTGCGCTGCCTAATTCTCCGGCCAGGTATATCACCTGTGTTCTGGAGTCATGGTAGTATGTATGCAACGGGTAATCCCATTGTCCCGTACCTGTACCGATTGTGATAACTCCTATAGCCAGTTGCACATCTCTTTGTGTATTGCCAATACCATTTGTAGTGTTTGTAAATATAACAGAGTCTGTGTGTGTGCCTAATGGAAGCATCTTAGCATTGTTATTAAGCGAGGTCGTAATTGCTACCACCTGGTTAGGCTCCAGTGAGCCGCTGACCGAGTCGGTGCCGTTGACATCATACCAGGTATTGGCCGGATTGGCTTTTGTAACAGTATAATTAACCGGCAAATCGCCGGCATTCTTCAGGGTATAGACTTTCTGATTCGGGTCGAACGGTCCGCCCTGTGAGCCGGAACCGACAAAGTCTTTGTCAGGTTCAACTTCAATGTAACCCTTGGGGACAGACTTGGATGCATAAATCGTATTGCCGTAAGCCCCCATATTTGCTCTTGCACCATTCGGCAGAGGCTCATTGGAGAAATCAGAGCTTGGATCTGCCGTATCTACACAAAGACTTGTCGCACCGTCAAGCACCCAGTCAGAAAGAGCCGGGTCCCATCTGCCGGCTTCAGAGAGCAGATGATAATCATCGCTGGAAGGGTCAGCAAACAAGGGGTCAGAGTCCAAACAGCCCTGGCCTGCACACCCGCCTTGAACGCAGCTATAAGTTGGTGTCGAGCAGGACTGAAGCTGGTTACCCTGGTCGCCTGCGGTATTGTTCCAGATAATACAATCTCTGATAGTTCCGTTGCAGGAATACATACCACCGCCATCGTCGTTTGCGTCATTGGCAGCAATAGTGCAGAGGACGATATCGCCATCGCAATTATTTAGCCCGGCACCATTACCATAAGAGGAAATGGTTGCATTATTAATGATAAGACAGTTGGCAATACTGCCGTGGCAGTTGTAAAGACCGGCACCATAATTAGCTAAATTATAAACGATAGTATTGTTGTGAATCGTTGGCGAATAGCTGCTGCTGGAGCAGTAGATACCGCCGCCATAACCGGCTACATTGCCGGTGATAATGTTGTTTATAATTGTTGGAGAGCCTTTGCAGTAGATGCCGCCGCCGTAAGAACCGTTGCCGCCGGTTACAGTAAAGCCTGAAATAACAGAATTAGGATTTTCATAGCTGCCGAACGATACGACTGCAGTGTTATCAATGCCATTTATAATTGTTGTCTGTACGATGGAAGGGTCATTCGGGTCTGTGCAGCAAATGGTAATTGCCTTGGCGTCATAGTCAATGTTTTCATAATAAGTGCCCTGGGCGACAATAATAGTGTGATTATTCTGAGCAGCAATTATTGCCTCTGAAATGGTTCTGAACGGGTAGGTGGGTGAACCGTTGCCGTAACCTGTATTGGCGGCATCAACATACCAGTCAGGGCCAAAGTACGGCTGGCCGAATTCGACCACAGCAGTATCAGAAAGAAGCCCCCCTAAAACAGTCGCACTAACGGTCTTTGTCTCTGCTGTGGTACTGGTAATTTTTGCCGTGGTCTGGCCATTTTCATCCGTTGGCTCATCCGGGCAGGTAATGGTATTGCCGCCGCCGGTGCAGTGAATAACTATTTCCGAAACTGGAATATTTTCAATTGGATTGTCGCAGGGATCCAAAACCGTAATTGTAACCAAACTATAGCTGGAACCATTGGCAGGCACCGGCGTAGTAGCTTCGACCGTGCTGTTGGGCCGACTTCCATTAACTGAACAAAAACATCATCAAGGCAGCAGTAGGCATCCCAGGGTGCAGGTTCCGGATAAAAACAGGGCGGATCCGGACATCCGGGGTCTTCACATTCCTCCACTGCATCGCCATAACCATCGAGCTTAATAAAAATAGTCGGCGTAGTTACATTTGTCGAAAAAAAGCTCGTAATGTTAATCCAGGACCCTTCGTACCACTCGCCCCAGCCGTCTTCTGTGGTCTGGCTCCAGTTGGATACAGCAGCATAATCCGTCCCGCCATTCGCATCGGCTCCAATACCACAGGTAATGCTAACATTTCCATTGACAAAACCTGGAATTGGACATACACCGCCATATGCATAAAAGTTCAGCTTAAACCAGGCAGAATACATATAGCTTTTGCCAGGCTGGAGGTTATTTAGCTGCTGGTAGATGCCATCAACGCCAAAGGATTCGTAACCCCATCCGTTCCAGATAATCTCCTGGCTTTTACTGCCGTCGTGAGCATAGGAACCCTTTGAGAAGTAACAGGAACTTTCGCTGAAGCCTGTCCACGCCTCAGCGACATCGCCGAGGGGATCCTGGTAAAAATAAAAAGTGCCTTCCATTGACGGATTGTTGACTTCGTTGGCATGAGCAAGAAATAAAGCTGAAAACAGCCATAATAACGTTAAATAGACTGTAGCCTTCATAATTTTACCCTCCTACAATTTATTTATAATTTAGGATGAAGATAGGCAAAAGTCAAGAAAAAAATGGGAAAGTATTGCCGCAACCCAAAATGCCATAGAACTCGTTATTTAACCTCGGCATCGCCATTTATTAAATTATAACATTAAATCAACAAAAATCCACAGAATTATCATAAACTTGGCTCTCACTTAATACAAGAGGCCTGCACGCAATTGTGCAGGCCTCATATCAATTCAGGTTTTAAAGCCGCTTGGCTTTTACTCCGGTAACCGGCCCATTACGGGAACATTCCATACTCAAGCCAGTCGCCGACAAAGGCACCAAGGTCTTTTATGCCGACCTCGCAGTCACCGTCGTAATCCACAGGTGCCGGGTACAAACACCTCG
>JAFGRL010000082.1 GCA_016935195.1 Sedimentisphaerales bacterium | reverse complement strand
ATAATATAAGAGGAAATATCAAAAATTAAAATGCAAGACAAATAAAAATTCAAAAAGCTATCTGCAACCAGAAAACCTGGTTTTGACAAAATTGGGCCGGGCGCAGCCCAGGAGAAACCGGTAAACATTTTTCATTTTGCTATGTGTTTTTGCTATTTGCATTTTGACATTTAATATTGTTATCATAAATGCTTGTCTAACAAGGGATTATCCTGGTTGGTAAAATCTATGTGACGTTGTAGTATTAGGATTGTACGAAATTTATTGTCCACCTCATTTGTCGAAAACTGCCGTCTTGACAGTAAGGTTATATTTATCGTAATATCTGGTTTTGCGAGAACAGATAACCTGCTTGGTTTTGGTGTTTGGCTGGGAGGTCAGGTTAGTTTTCTAAGGCTATGAGCATAAATATTGCGATTTTAGGCTCCACCGGCTCGGTCGGCAGAAAGGCCCTTAGTGTTATCGAAGCACTGGGGCCAGAGTACTCTGTGGCTGCGATAAGTGCACACACAAATGCTGAATTGCTGGCAGAGCAGGCGAGACGTTACAGACCAAAGCTCGTTGCCATTACAAATCCGGACTATTATGGAGCTTTAAGGGAGTTTGCGGGTAGCTTAGATGCCAGGTTGTTGTCTGGGCCGGAGAGTCTGGTCCAAATTGCTGAGAGCGAAGAAGTTGATATTGTTTTGACAGCAGTGGTCGGTGCGGCGGGTCTTTCGGCGGTATTGGCGGCTGCAAACAAGGGCAAGCATCTGGCAATTGCCAACAAGGAGCCTTTTGTTATTGCGGGCAGGTTACTTATGGAAGCTGCCAAGGAGAACGGCAGCAAGGTTTTGCCGGTTGACAGCGAGCATTCCGCGATTTTTCAGGCTATGCAGGCAGGGACTTTAGATGAGGTCGGCAAGATAGTTCTTACGGCCTCAGGCGGGCCTTTTCGGGGGGCGAGTGCTGAAGATATTAAGAACGTAACGTTAGAGCAGGCGTTATCGCATCCTGTCTGGGATATGGGCCCGAAGATTACCGTTGATTCGGCGACTATGGTAAATAAGGCTTTGGAGGTTATTGAGGCGCGATGGCTTTTTGACATGCCTGTGGAAAAAATTGAGGTTCTGATTCACCCTGAGTCGATAGTACATTCACTGGTTGAATTTGTTGATGGTTCGGTGATAGCACAGCTCGGCAGGCCTGATATGTGTCTGCCGATACAGTACGCCCTGACGTATCCTGCGCGCGTTCGCGGGATTGCCAGGGGACTTGAGCTTGACAAGATTGGCAGGCTTACTTTTGAAAAGCCAGATTTTGAGACGTTCAGGGCGCTGTCGTTGGGATATGAAGCTGCACGGGTTGGCGGGACGTCGGCGGTGGTATTTAATGCGGCAAATGAGGCTGCTGTAGCAGAGTTTTTAGAAGGCAGGATTAGGTTTACAAATATAGTGGAGCTTATTGAACATTGTTTGAATAAACATAAATCAAAAGCCGATGTAACACTTGATGAGCTGCTTGAGGCAGATGCATGGGCACGAAGAGAGGTTGCAGAATGTCTAAATCAAAAGATCTTTTGAAAAAGTATTCAGGTTTTATTGTGATAGCTGGTGTGGTTGCCGGGATGGCCTGGCTTCTCAGTAGTAGGTTTTATACATTCTGGAATATTTTTATTCTGGTAATGGGTTTTAGCGCTATTGTGTTCGTACATGAGCTGGGGCATTTTGTCGTTGCGAAGCTGTCAAATATAAAGGTTGAAACATTTTCAATTTTTCTTCCACCGGTTTTTTTAGGTGTTAGACGAACAGAGAAAGGTATCAGGTTTCGGATACTGCCTAAGTTTTTTCCAAAGAAGGGCGACGAATCGGGTGACGGCCTGTTGAGCTTTACAATCGGCAAAGGCCGAGGGGCAGGTGAGACCGAATATCGTATCGGGCTGGTTCCGGTGGCGGCATATGTAAAGATGCTCGGGCAGGAAGATGTGGGGGCCGATAAAAATACGAACGACCCACGTTCATATTCCAATAAGCCTGTGAGTGTCAGGATGGCGGTGGTTTCTGCAGGAGTAATTTTCAATGTCATTGCAGCAGTTGTACTTTTAATGGCGGTTTATCTTGTCGGTATAAAGCAGGCACCTGCAGTAGTTGGAGCAGTGGTGCCCGGCTCTCCGGCAGAAGCTGCGGGTTTGTGTGCCGGCGACGAGATAGTCGAAGTAGCAGGCAAAAGCTCTAATTTATATTTCGGTGACGTTATGATGGCGGCAGCTTTATCTGACAGAGATGAGCTGGTGCCGTTGAAGGTAAGGCATGAAGATGGAACTGTTGAGGATTTTAAGATTTCTGCTGAGCAGTTGCCGGACCTGCCATTACGAGGTTTCGGGATTTCTCTGCCGAGCAGTTTAACGGTCGCTGATATTAGCAGCCAGGGCGCATTTGCTGAGCGAACCGGTTTGCAATCCCAAGATGAGATTGTATCTGTTGACGGCATTGAGGTTGAGACATATTGGCACTTTGAATCGATAGTTAGGCAAATATTCAAGCCAGGCATTAAAGTCCTGGCCAAAAGGACTGATGAGGTTTCAGGACAGACGAAGTTGGTCGAGGGACAGATACCACTGAGTCTGGGTTTTCAAAAAAACGATGCTGGCACAGACACTGCTTACGGTCATATTTGCTCTATGGTGCCGCGGCTGAGGGTTGTAAATGTTTCTGAAAAACGCATCTCAACAACAGCAGAGGATTCATTACAGGCAGGTGATGTTATTGTAGCAATAGGAGATGTTGAAAATCCGACCTACAGCGAAATGCGGCAAGAAACCTCCGCCTTTGAGGGAAGAAAATTGCCTGTGCGAGTTCTTCGTGTGGATGAAAAAGGCAATGAAAGGCAACACCAGATTAACGTTGAGCCATATCGGCCTAAAGGCAGCGAGCGCGTGCTGATAGGTATAGCAGTCGGACTTGATGCCGAGCATCCTGTCGTTGCCGATACGGTCTCGGCTGAAGAGTGGGCAGTGCCTCTAACAATTCCACGCGGTGCTTTGATAACGGCTGTTGATGGAGTAAAGGTCTCTAACTTCTATGACATTATAAGGGAAATAAGAAGTCGGACTGATAAAAAAGTCGCTATTGACTATAGGTTGGATGATAAAACTTCAGGTGGTGCCGAAGCTGATTTAAGTAATAAGGAGAAAATAATCAGCCTTGAATCTAAATTTGCTGGTGTTATTGTATTTGAGCCTCTCGAACATTTGTATAAAGCCGATGGTGTTTTGGATGCACTGGTAATGTCGAGCAAGAGAAGCGTGTGGTTTGTTGTTAAGACCTATGTTACGCTTAAAGGGCTTGCAGCAAGAACAGTCAATCCGAAGGCTTTGAGCGGACCGGTTGGGATAATATCAATAACTTATCAGGTTGTTAAACATTCGTTTATTAGTTTTTTATATCTTCTGGCTTTTATAAGCGCCAATTTGGCTGTCATTAACTTTCTGCCTATTCCGGTGTTGGACGGAGGGGCTTTTGTTTTGCTAATCGCTGAGAAAATAAAGGGCAGAGCCTTAAGTATCCGTGTGCAGGAAGCGATATCGTACATTGGGCTGACGATTATTGCAGCGATATTTCTTTATCTGACATATAACGATATTTTCAGAGGTAGTTAAGGGAACTTTTTTAGGAACTGTGTCGATTTATTATCTTATTAGTTCAAGGGGTATGGAATGGATGACAGCCGAAAGCTTTCGCTTGTTGTAACGATACCGGCCTTTAACGAAGGTATTACCGTGGCTGATGTTGTTTCGGCTGTGCCGAGGGAAATTCCTTCTGTTGTTAGTGTCGATGTTGTGGTGATAAACGACGGCAGTTGCGACGATACCGCAGCAAAGGCCAGCGAGGCAGGAGCAAAGGTAGTAAGCTTTAGTCATAACAGAGGACTCGGAGCTGCTTTTAGTCAGGGATTGTGGACAGCACTTAGTCTGGGAGCAGATATAATTGTTAACATAGATGCCGACGGCCAATTCAATCCGCAGGATATACCGAAGTTGATTGAGCCAATTGTTAAGGGCAAAGCAGATATGGTTACAGCCAGCCGGTTTGCGGACCCTGCGCTTGTGCCGGATATGCCGGCGGTCAAGAAGTGGGGCAACAGGAGAGTGGCAAATTTTTTGAACAGGCTTGCCGGCCTTAAACTGCATGATGTCTCGTGTGGCTTCCGTGCTTACAGTCGTGATGCAGCTCTTAGGGCGACGTTAGTGGGTGGGCACACATACACACACGAGGTGATACTCGATTTGGCGTTTCGAGGTCTGCGGATTTTAGAGGTGCCCGTGAAGGTCGTTGGCGTGCGCAAGGTCGGGCAGAGTAAAGTAGCAGGGAATCTGTTCAAATATGCCTGGCATAGTCTATTAATAATTTTGAGGGCGTACAGAGACCACAAGCCGATGCGTGTTTTCGGCGGTATAAGTGCCGTTTTTTTGCTTCTGGCTCTGGTGTGCGGCATATTTGTTCTTCAGCATTTTTTAAGGACAGGCTCATTTCACCCTTATAGGTTTGTGGCATTTATTGCCGGGGGATTTGGGTTTGTTTCGCTAATCTCCTACATAACCGCCCTTCTGGCAGGCATGCTTGACAGGCTCAGGATATTGCAGGACGAGCAGCTTTTTTTGTTACGCAGGCAGCAATACGGTTCATCGGTATCAGCGGAGCCCAAAAGTGAAAATACTCTTTGACATTACCCACCCCGGACATGTTCACTTCTTCCGTAACGCCATATCCGAGCTTAAAAAACGTGGTCATACAACTGGTGTTACAACGAGGGAAAAAGACGTTACCACAGCACTGCTGGATAACTTTCAAATTCCGTATACGGTTCTCAGCAGAGCCGGTACGAAAAAAATATCACTATTAAGTGAGATGCTGCTGCGAGATGTAAGATTGTTACGGTACTGCCGCCGATTCAGGCCGGATGTGCTTACTGCAATAAGCGGTGTTTTTGCAGCACATGCAGGGGGCTTATTGAGAAAACCGGTTATTGTATGGGATGATACGGAGCATCAGAAGTTCTCGCATATGATTACCTATCCTTTTGTGCGCAGGATTCACAGCCCCGATTGTTACGAAAAATCGTTTGGCAGGAAGCATCACCTTTATGCAGGCTGTCATGAGCTTGCTTATCTGCATCCTAATCGCTTCAAAGCAGATGTAGAAGTTGTTAAAGAGCTTGGGATAGACCCTGCTAAGGAGAAATACTGCATCATTCGGTTTGTGAGCTGGCAGGCGCATCACGATGTGGGCCAGCATGGTTTTGCAGATAAGCATAAACTAAGATTCATTGAGGAAATTTCCAAATACGCAAAGCCATATATCAGTTCCGAAGGTACATTGCCGGATGAGCTTAAACCTTATTTGCTGAACGTTCCCGCTCATAAGATACACCATGTAATGGCCTTTGCCTCGCTTTATGTCGGCGAAGGAGCAACGATGGCTTCTGAGTCGGCGGTTCTTGGTGTTCCGGCCCTTTATATCAATACACTTAAATTAGGCTACATAAATATGCTCGAAAGATATGGATTAGTAAAGCAAACGACCGATACTGAGCAGGCACTTGAGCAGAGTATTGAATGGCTAAAAGATACGGCTACGCCGGACAGATGCAGGGAGGCGCGCGAAAAACTGTTATCTGATAAAATAGATGTGACCGATTATATTGTTAAGATGATTGAGCAGGCTGAGGAAGCCCAGGTAAGTCAGCGGTCATGAAGAGGTCATTTCTTGACAATATATTGCGGCGCTGCAAGAATACATATTTTAGCGGTCTGTCGCAGCTAAATCGATGGATGTCGTTGCGAAGGAGCGTGAGCGAATGCGGCAATCTTAGCGGTTTGCAGATTTGAGATTGCTTCGCTTCGCTCGCAATGACAGTTGCTGAAATTACGTGTGACAGAGTAAGACTGTTTTTTAATTATCCTCAGGAGCGAAAGTAGCTATGGATGAAAAGAAGTTTAACAAATGTATGGACAGGCGTAGTTTTCTGCGTTCAACAGCAGCAACAGGGGCAGGATTGATATTGTCGCCTATGGTTTTGGGCCAAACCGCAAGAGACAGCAAAAGCGGTGATGAAATAAATGTTGCGTTAATCGGGGCGGGCGACCAGGGCAAGGTTTTGCTGACTGCTTGTTTGAAGATTCCGAATATCCGGTTCAAGGCGGTTTGCGATATCTGGCCTATCAACAGGAACTGGGTCTCCAAACGTCTTAAGGCATATAAGCATACTAATAATGCCTATGAAGACTATAAGCAGTTGCTTGCTGAGGAAAAGGACTTAGATGCGGTGCTGATTGCCACGCCGGATTTCTGGCATGCCGAACAGACGATAGCATTTCTTAATGCAGGATTGGATGTATATTGTGAGAAAGAGATGTCCAATACGACCGATGGTGCAAGGCAGATGGTGCAGGCCGCCAGAGATACCGGCAAGCTTCTGCAGATTGGCCATCAGCGGCGCAGCAACCCGAGATATTTATACTGCTATGAAAAGCTGATTAAAGAGGCGAAGCTGCTTAATCGTCTAACCGCTGTCAACGGACAGTGGAACCGCAGCAAAGCTGCCTGTGAAGACCGGGGCTGGCCCAAAGGCAGCGAGATTGATTCTGCCGCACTTTCCAAATATGGTTATGACTCAATGAAACAATTCAGGAATTGGCGGTGGTATAAGGGACTTGGCGGCGGACCAATTGTTGACTTAGGCTCACATCAGATAGATATTTATAACTGGTTTTTGTCTGCCCAGCCAAGATCGGTTATGGCCAGTGGCGGCACCGATTACTGGCAGGAACACCAATGGTATGACAACGTTATGGCGGTATTCGAGTACGAGACAAAGTCGGGGATTGTCAGGGCCTTTTACCAGACGACAACCACCAACAGCAGCAATGGATACTTCGAAACATTTATGGGAGATGAAGGAACACTTGTAATTTCTGAGGCATCAACCCGAGGCACTATATATCGTGAGGACTGGGTACAGGAGGCCAAGTGGGATAAATGGGTGCAGAAGGGCTATATCAGTAAGGTTGGCGGAAAAGAAAAACTAAATGACAAGGAAGCTGTAGTGGACGTGCGGGCATCTGTGCCGGCTGCGGCGTATGAACTGCCTGTGAAGATGGACAAGCCTTACCATCAGCCGCATCTTGAGAACTTCTTTGATGCCATTCGGGGCAGGGCCAAATTGAACTGTCCTGCCGAAACAGGCTATGAGTCGGCGGTGACCGTGCTAAAAGTCAATGAAGCTGTGGCAGCAGCTAAAAAGATTAATTTCGCTGACGAAGAGTTTAAAATTTAACCGCTTCAAAAGGGATTGAACGTAGATTGGGAAAAGGATTTAAATATATAGGTCGTCCGAATCCTGATAAAAACAGCACAAGGATAGTGCTGATTTCTTTGTGGCTGCTGAGCTGTTCGATGAGTGGGGCCGAAACCGACAGCGAGAAGAAATTACTCGGCGACAAAAGTGACGGAAGCAGAGCTATCCCGGTTCATCTAATGGACCTTTACGATGAGCGGGGCCATAAGGTTTGGCCCGATGACGAGTTAGCTATGCCATTTTCGGTGCAAAACAGCTGCGGCCAAGCATGTCATAACTACCAAAAAATAAGCAAAGGCTGGCACTTTAATGCCTTTGATGCGAACGTGGCCACAGGCCGAGTCGGTCAGCCCTGGATCTTTGTCGACATTGAAAGCTGCACTCAGGTTCCTTTGTCTTATCGCAGGTGGAAAGGAGCTTTTCGGCCTGAAGAATTTGGCATAAGTGCCTGGGATTTTGTGCAGTATTTTGGCAGGCATATGCCCGGCGGCGTTGGGGAAATCGAAAGCGACGAACCGCAGGAGATTCTCAGGAGTTTTGTTACCGGCGACCTGGAGATAAATTGCCTTAGCTGTCATAGTGCAGATGCTGCTTACGACCAGGCCGAATATGCACAACAGATATATCATCAAAACTACAGATGGGCTGCTACTGCTGCCAGTGGAATTGCAAGTGTCTCGGGTTCAGCAAGGAATTTGCCGGACAGCTACGATTATTTGATGCCGGCGGCGCTGGATGATCCAACTCTCAGACCACCTGAGGTAACGTATAATAAAGGAGCTTTCGACCATAAGGGGCGTGTGTTTTTCAACATTACAAGAGAAGTTCCCAATCAGAGGTGTTATTTTTGCCATTCAAATATAGATGCAGGTGGGCCCGGCAGTGAAAAATGGTCTTGTGAGCAGGATGTTCATCTTGCAGCAGGATTGTTGTGTGTTGATTGTCACCGCAATGGTCTTGAGCACGATATAATTCGCGGATACGAGGGCGAATCATCAATTTCGAAGAATAAATTGGCTGATGCAGTTTCCTGCAGCGGTTGTCACTTGCCTGAGGATGCAGGTGAAGATTTGACTTCAGGTCGTCTGGGTGCCCCGACACCGGAGCATTTAGGCATACCGCTGGTGCATTTTGACAAACTTACCTGCACGGCCTGCCACAGCGGGCCGTGGCCTGACAGCCAGACGCTCCGGACAAAAACATCACGTGCCCATAAATTGGGGCTATATAGCACGGACGATATAGAGCAGATACTGCCCGTTGTTGTATATCCGGTTTTTACCAAAGGGTATGATGGAAAGATTGGACCCGGCAAGCTGATATGGCCTGCATTCTGGGCGGCTTTGACAGGCCAGGCAGTTGAGCCCATCTCACTTGATATTGTAAGGCCAATAGTTAAAAGAATTATCCGGGGCGAGCGGCAAGAAACTTCCAATGCCTGGCCGGATCTATCCATCGAGAAAATTCGGCAAGTGCTCAAAGAAATTGCGAGTGAAGAGGTACTATCAGGTGAACCTGCATACGTCAGCGGCGGCAAGTTGTACAGACTTGACAACAAAGGCCAAATCATTTCACAGGAAAACGAATCGGCTAATTTTTATATATGGCCGATCGCTCACAATGTAAGGCCTGGGGCACAGTCCCTGGGCGTGCGAGCATGCGAAGACTGTCACACAGTCGATTCGCCTTTTTTCTTTGGTAAGGTTGAGGTCGAAGGCCCGGTTGTTGAGAAAAATAGTCAATTTGTGAATATGATTAATTTTCAAGGCTTAAGTCCTTTCTATGAGAAGGCCTTCGCCTTTTCCTTTGTTTTCAGAGACTGGCTGAAGATTGTTAGTCTTGGCTCGTGTGTGGTTATAGCCGGCATTTTACTGTTATATGCTCTCAGGGCTTTGGCCTGTATTGCCAGTGCACTTGTGCAAAAGAAAACTGATTAGAGGCTGGAGGCGCGGTTTATGTTTAGAATTGTAAGCTCAGCAGTTTTTTTGGCAACTCTTGCAGGGACATTGCTGCACTATGTCATTTTTGCAGTTCGGTCGGAAAAAATTGTTTCAGAAAAGAGATGGTATCGGCCAATTAATATATTAAAGACATTGGTATTTATGTTTACCCTTATTTTGATAGAACAAGGGGCAAGTGCCATAGAGAAATTGAGAAAGCTGCTATACCTGCTTGCGCTATTGTGTTTTGTAGTGCTTGCGGTTACGGGTTTTGTCCCGGTTTTAATTTACGGGCGGTCGATTTGGGGCTATTGGCTAATGGTACACGCCACAGCAGCAGGAGTTTTTGCACTCTGTGCGGCGGCGCTGGTGGTTATGTGGGCAGAGAATTGCCGGCTGTCCCGGCTGCTGCAGTATAAGCCGAAATGTGAATCTTCAGGCGAACACTATGAATTGAGTTTGAAGCTGTGCTTTTGGATTATAGTTATTTTGCTGCCCGCGCTTATTCTTTCGAGTATTTTGGCGATGTTTCTAATATTTGGAACCGATGGCCAGGAATTGCTGCTGCAATTGCACCGCTACTGTGCCGTGTCTATGGTCTCGGTTGTAATCATACATACATATCTGTTAGTCCTCAGTTGCGCAGGAAGATAAGCTTTGAGCTATTTTGGGATTGTTGCAAATTCGTCTGTACGAGAATGAAAGAGGCTTGTAATAGCAATAATGCGCAGTTAGAATCGGTATAGAGAATTGATTTAAGGATTTACCATAGAGAATTGGAAACCTATGGGTGTAAAGCTTTACAAAGAGCCGGAACTTGAAAATGTAGTGATGTTCTGCGGCTGGCCCGGCATAGGAAATGTTGGACTTGTTGCAATAGATACCCTCCGAGTGGCATTGAAAGCAGAAGAGTTTGGCGAAATTGAGCCATTTGAATTTTTTGCTCCACAAAACGTTGTTATCCGTGACGGCCTGCTGGAGCAGATGGTATTTCCGAGCAGTAAGTTCTTTTATAAACGGCTAAAAGGAAAAGACCTGATTTTTTTCATCGGCCAACAGCAGCCTGCCGAAGGGATGGTAGGATATGCCCAGGGCCATAAGGCATACAAGATGGCTGAGCTGGTACTGGATGTTGCAGAGCAGTTCCACAGCAGGGGCATGTATACTTCCGGAGCAGCAGTAAGTATGATACACCACAGCGCCAAGCCTAGGGTATGGGCGGTACCCAACAAGGCGCATATTATCAGTGAGCTGAAAGCTTATGACAATACAGTCCTGATGTCAGAAATCGAAGGCAGAGACGGCCATGGAGCTATTACAGGATTAAATGGTCTGCTATTAGGTGTGGCCAAAAAAAGAGCGATAGAGGCAGCGTGTTTGATGGGAGAGGTGCCCTACTATTTGCAGGGAGCTCCGTGGCCATATCCGAAGGCGTCCAGGTCTGTCGTGGAGGTTCTGGCGAAAATGTTAGACATCGAGGTTGATATGAGTCAGCTCGACATTTTAGCCGGACGCGTAGACGACAGCATTGAACAGTTTCTCCAGTCCCTTTCTTCTACCGAAGGACTGCCCGCTCAGGCCAGGGCGGAGATAGAGAAACTTTTACACGCAAAACAGGCGGATTTAGGGCCAATAACAGACGCTGAGAAAAAGGAAATCCTTGACCATATTGACGAGTTGTTTAAGGGTGAAGACCGTGACGAAAAACGACGACATATTTAGATTCACGTCAGAGTTTAGCTTTGAGAATCCGGCCCTGATTGTGGGATGGTCGCAGGACTCCGGCGGGTTAAGCCCCAAAGTAATAGACTACATCAATCAAAAGACAAAAAGCACAGGCTTTTGTGAGATTGAGCCGGCCGGTTTCTTTCCATTGGCCGGTGTTAATATCGAAAATGATGTGGCCCAGTTCCCTCAAAGCAGTTTCTGCTACAGCCAAAAGCATCAGTTGGTAACCCTCAAGGCAAGTGAGCCTCAGTCCGAAGCCTATAAGTTTCTAAGTGCGGTTCTGGATGTGGCAGGTTATTACTGCAAATCTAAAGAACTTTATACCATCAATGCAATACTTTCACAAACCGCCCACACCAACCCCAGAAGGATATTAGCCGTCTTCAATCAGGCAAAACTAAAAAAGGCCCTCCGGGTTTACAGCCTGGTGGATATGACCTGGCAGGGAAAGCCGCATTTGAGCAGTTACCTGTTGTGGCTGGCAAAAATAAGAGATATTTCCGGGGTGAGCCTGTGGACTGAAGTGCCTTTTTACTTAGCAGCTGTGGAGGACTTTGAATCCATAAAGACGACGGTTTCGTTTTTTGACCAGAGATTTGCTTTGGGTACTGATACGGGGGTGCTGGACAAACACATTAGTCAGCAGGACCAGAAGCTAAAAGCACTTCGACAGGAAAATGATGATATCAACAGGTGCATTGAAGCATTGGAAATCGGCCTGTCTTTGAACGAACAAGAGCAGATGCAAATCATCAGAGCGGTCTCGGAGGCCCTGTCAAACAGGCCTGTGCAATAGTACTCTGTCACTGAAGGATTGTCATTGCGAGCCGACCGGAGGTCGGCGCGGCAATCTTAAATTTCTGGAAGGTTGAGATTGCTTAGGTCGTTTCACTCCCTCGCAATGACAGCAGGCGTTTTATCTGTTACGGACCAATAGAGAACAACTGAGCAAGGCGTGCAGGTCAAAATTACAAGGTGGTATCTCTTGCCGAACGTAATAGCAGGCCTACAAATCCAATCCCAAATGACAAAGATGCATTTAATGCGCAAGAGACAACAATTTCCTTGACAGTTTTATCTCTAAACCTTAGTGTCGCTAACTTTGAGGATAAGTTCGAAGGACCTGAAGTAACTATAGATATGCATAGAGCTAATTGTCTTAAGGAGACCGAAATGGAAAAAAGAACCAAATTTGTACTTGATGAGAAGAACATTCCCACTCAATGGTATAACATTCAGGCGGATTTGCCGGAACCTCTGCCTCCGGTTTTACACCCAGGGACGGGCAAGCCTGTTGGGCCTGATGATTTGGCGCCATTGTTTCCAATGGAGTTGATAATGCAGGAGGTAAGCACCGAGCGCTGGATTGACATACCTGAGCAGGTTCGTGATATCTATCGGTTGTGGAGGCCAACGACACTTTTTAGAGCCCACATGCTGGAAAAGGCTTTGGATACGCCGGCCAAAATCTTCTACAAGTATGAAGGGACCAGCCCTCCGGGCAGTCACAAGCCCAATACTGCCGTTGCTCAAGCCTACTACAATAAAAAAGAGGGTATCAACAGAATCACGACGGAGACCGGCGCCGGACAGTGGGGCAGCGCCCTTTCTTTTGCAGGGGCATGTTTTGGTCTTGAGATAAAGGTATATATGGTAGCTATTAGTTATAAACAAAAACCTTACCGCCGGGTGATGATGGAGGTATGGGGGGCGAACTGTGTGCCCAGCCCGAGTCCGGACACCAAGGCAGGCAGAGCAATGCTGGAACAAGACCCTGATTGTCCGGGCAGCTTAGGTCTGGCTATTAGCGAGGCTGTCGAAGAAGCTGTTTCCCGTGATGATACACACTACTCGCTTGGCAGTGTTCTCAATCACGTTTTGCTGCATCAGACGGTTATCGGTTTGGAAACCAAGAAACAGATGGAAATGGCAGGTGTCTATCCTGATATTATCGTTGGCTGTATCGGTGGCGGGTCGAACTTTGCGGGAATGTTCCTGCCATTTGTGAAAGATAAGATTGACGGCACGAAACCCGACCTTCGTATTATCAATGTGGAGCCGGAAAGCTGTCCGACGATAACCAAGGGATTATATGCTTATGATTTTGGCGATGAAGCAGGACTTACTCCGTTGTTAAAGATGCACACTTTAGGACATGAATTTATTCCACCGCCAGTCCATGCCGGTGGTTTGAGATATCATGGAATGGCGCCGATTATATGTCATCTGCACAGGCTGGGTCTGGTCGAGGCAAGGGCTGAACATCAGCTCGGCACATTCAAGGCCGGCATAACATTTGCGCGCACCGAGGGTATTATAAGCGCACCGGAGACAAATCATTGTATAAAAGCAGCTATCGACGAGGCGCTCAAATGCAAAGAATCCGGCGAATCAAAAACGATTCTCATAGCGCACAGCGGACACGGGCACGTTGATATGGCAGCGTATGATGCGTACTTTAGCAATAAACTAAAGGACTACGAATATCCGAAAGAAAAGGTTGAAGAGGCACTGGCCAATCTGCCGGAGGTTCCTGCTTAACTTTCACTATACTGCTCTATCATAGAAAATATTGGTTGTCATTACGAGCCGACCAAAGGGAAGCGTGGCAATCTATGGCCTTCGAATGGTTTAGATTGCCGCGTCGCTGAGTGTAGCGAAGAGTCCCTCGCAATGACTACGTAAGCGACTCTATCTTCTCTTTGCAGATTTTTCCCGTTAATCTGTGCAGAAGCTTTACACGCCTGGCTAAATATTCCAATTGCTTTTTGGTGATTCTGTAATACCAATTCCGGTTAATTAATGCGATTGGCATAGGGAGCCCGGCAGATAGATTGAACAATGGCTGGATTGAGAGCAGCTTTGTGCCAGGCATCAATCGCAGCATAGTGTAACGACGCCGGAAGCGAAGACGGGTCATTGCGAGGACACCTAAGGTGGGCGTGGCAATCTTAAACAGTTAGCCCGCCGATTCATTCGGTGGGTTTTCTCTAATGTTTTATCCCAAGATATTACATAGAAGTTCGCAGAATTCCCTGCCCCAACATACCGCACTTCAAAGCCCTGACCGTAAGGAAGTGGATATTCAAAACCCGTATTAAATGAAACTGAGATTATTTTGAGTTAAATCGAATTACTTTGACGAGAAGTGTTGGGGTGGGTATTATGGATGGACATAAAAAATAGGGAGATAATTGTAATGCCAAAAGAAGGTTGGTATACCGCCATAGCAATATTAATGATTTTTACAGTGTGTGTTATCTCAGACGCTGATAACGAAAACGATGTCAATGAAACTAAAGCCGATACGCTACTATTTAGTATAGCTCCGGTAGAAGTAAACATGCCACCAATAAAGGTATTGCCTGTAAAAGTAAATGTACCGCCGGTTGAGTTGCCACCTGTCGAAGTACAAATGCCGAATGGTAAATCATTGTGTGCTATTATCATAGCTGCTTTTGCGGCAGTTATGGCATGGAGGGCAGCAAGGAATACTCGGTTGGTTGCGGAGGGAGAATTGTTTTCAAAGCTAATAGAGGAATATTCCTCATCCGAAATGCATAAGGATTTGGATAAGATATTTGATTGGTACTCTAAAAATAAATTTGATATAAATGAAGAGGAAATTAGCGAAAAAGACACAGAGGATATATTTAAAGCAGCAAGAAATGGTATTAAGTGCAAGCAAATAAATAAAGCTCGACGGCATGTAACACACTACTTCTTGAAAATCCTCGATTTAGAAAAATCTGATTATACGATGAAAAAATTGGTTTCTCGCAAAAAGGTTTTTGCGAAGCTTGTATGCGAAGCTGTTTGTACAAATGTATTATATGCCTTGTTTCCTCTTGAGTGTGCGAAAATAGCAGTTATAAACAAAGAAGATCCAGAGGCAAAATTTAATGAAATTAAAGAAAAGTTTAACAAATTATTAAAACTATCAAACAAAAAATCATTAGATGAAAAATTTACCAACTTGAATGACGCATATAAAAACCTACTTGCGGAAAATAATAACTCATCTGCAACTTAACACTTAGAACTTAAAACTAAGTAATTCTAACAAAATGAAGATAACATCGATGCGTCATTGCGAGCGAAGCGAAGCAATCTAAGTCTTTTAGAGGTTTAAGATTGCCGCGGCCTTACAGGCCTCGCAATGACATTGAGAGACTGTCGAGTCGCTTCAGATTTCATCCCTGCGGGACTACGGCGCAAGAAATTACTTACCTTATAAATTAAAAGAATTTAGAATTTACCAGATATCCATACGACACTATAATATGACACAGAAGTGGTATTGAAAATGGTGAAGTGAAACCTTTGCAAGGTCAAAGCAGATGGAAGGTGTTAGTTGGATTATCTTAATTATGGGGCTCATTATAGTGGGCGGTATGATAGCCGGCATTTTGCTGGTAAATTGGCAACCTTCACCTATAGCCCAATATAGAAAGTTAACGAAAAAAATGCGCAAGCTTTTGGCAGGAGAAATTCAGCTCAGCGATGCCAAGATATTTGATTTGGGTGTAGATATTATGATCTACAATAAAGAATGCACAAAAATGGGTCTTATAGGTGAAGAAGAAGTAACAAAGAACTTTGAATTATTAGATAAACTTTTCGAGCTAATAAAGGATTTTGATGCACTTCAAGTACCAGACGAAATAAAAGCTGCTTGGCAAGATGAAACTGATGAGTGGGTATTGAAGGCAGCAATTGATAACATAAATAAATACACTCCGGAAATCCGCATAATTATCCGTAATGAAGCTGTCAAAAGAGGTCTAATCAATTATAAAATATCAAAGGCAGGCCCGAACGGTCTTGAATTTGAAGCGTTAACTACGAAAAAAGGGAAATTTACATTGGAAGAGGGAGTTGAAAAGGACACAAAGGTATTTATTACCAAGTCCACAAAATCGATCTTTATTTTAACTACCATAGCCCTTATATCATTGTTGATAGGTTCAATGTGGGGATTGAAGATATCGAAAAAATAGCAAGGATTAGAAATACTGTTAAAAGCTATATCGATAAATTTTGCAACGACTACCTTGCGGCAAATCCAAAGGGACTACCGGTAAATCAACCCAAAGAACAACAGAAGGAGAGTGCCAAGATAGACTTGAACGACGTCGACTTGGAACAATTTGATAGGCTAATCGAGAAAAAGCAGGCCGAGTACAATAAAACACACAATCTTGGGAAAGACCTTGCTGCAGAGCGTATGTTTACAAGCGCCGAAATAGCAACAGCAATTCGTGATGTATTTCAATGGGCAAAAGAACAAAATATCAGCTGTGAGAGTATTGAATTTTTGTTGTGGGGGATATGGGGGCCAGTCCCAAATGAACCACAGTTTGGTTTTAAATAGCTAAAAAGTTTAGAAAGGAGCAAAAATGAACTTGAAAATCACGATTTGCAGGGACAAAAGGAACATGGTTAAGCCGTATGTCTGCTGCTGGTACGGAGAGCTCGATCAGGGTATCGGAGATTGTGCCGAAGGCTGTAACGGAACAGGCGGTGCTCATCCAAGAAGTCGCTTCTGGGCAAGATACACCGCTGATACAACTGTGACGATCAGTCGTGGT
>JAFGRL010000010.1 GCA_016935195.1 Sedimentisphaerales bacterium | reverse complement strand
GGGGAAAATTAACAATGGAAATCCCTGATTATTATTGTTCTACAACCATAACAAGTACGATGGGTTATACCATGGGTCGGGCCGTAGGGGCTGTAAGGGTATCCACACTGCTTGTTGCTACTTCGGTGGCCGTTCCGTTTACGGTAGGTGTTGTTGTTACCGGAAAGACTAAGGTGGCTTGGGATTGCAGTTTCAGAAGACGTTTCAAATGCCGGCCGAATCCGGGAGTTTAAGGGTCGATATTATGAAAAGAGCGCAGCTTAATCTGGTTATTGACGCGGTTCTTCTGTTGTGTTTTTCCGCTATTGTTGGAATCGGACTTTTAATGAAATATGTTCTGGTGCCTGGATATTTGCGCTATGAGATTTACGGACAAAATGTTGATTTGTTTCTCTGGGGCATAGACCGTCATCAGTGGGGAACGATTCATTTCATAATCGGGCTTGTGTTTGCTGCTTTACTTGTGATGCATATAATTTTGCATTGGGCAGTGATTGTATCTATTTATCGCAGGATGATACCAAACCGTTTTGCCCGCTGGCTTATCGCATTGATTCTTCTTGTGGTCACGATACTTCTCTTTGCATTGGCTTATTTTATAAAGCCAAAAGTTATAGAACAGGGCAAAGGAAAAGGCCTTGGCTGGGGATTGGGGCCATGTGGTGCTAAGTGTGGTTCCAGGTGCGATATAGAAAAATGGTCAATAGAAAAATCTTAGAACTCTACCTGAAGTTGTTCCGAATCGGCGGGATTCAGAAAGCCTCGTTGTCGTTTCTCCACCAGCGAAGTTCGCTGGAGCCCCTGTCTGCTACAGCTGCAATATCTCCCCTGCCATCGCCATTAAAATCGGCTATGATTGGCTGATTCGTGCTTCGCCAGTTGTTCTTGAGTATCTGCATATTCCAGGTACCTTTTGGATCGCCGGGATTCTCAAACAATACAACTTTACCGGGACCTCTGTGCGAAGTAGCCACAACATCTATATCGCCATCGCCGTCCATATCCGAAGCTATAGCCGCATGGGCATCCTTGAAAGGTTGTTGTATGATATGTTTTTTCCAGTTTGGTTTTTTAGGCTCGCCGTCATTTTCATACCAGAGAATCTTATGGTCAGGCTCGCCTTGTGGTGTATGGCCGTTGACAGCCATTACCACATCCATATCACCATCTTTATCCATATCTACAGGTTCGCCGTGAACAGGCGCAAAAGATTCATCATCAATAATGTGTTTTGTAAAGACCTTGCAGCCGGTATCTCCCGAGTTTTCGTACCAGGCTACAAAATTGCCGGTTCTCGATGAGCCAAGCAGGTCCATATCGCCATCCTTATCGAAGTCGACTGAACGGATAGTCCTTGTTTCACCGCAGTTTTCCTCAATCATATGTGCTTTCCATCCCTGACCTAATGCTGCTGCTCTTGGGTTGCCTGTGTTTTCAAGCCAGGCAAAAAAGTTACCCATCCAGGTTGAGACCGCTGCATCCATATCACCATCTTTATCCAGGTCCACCAGCTCGACATCATAGGCCGTTCTGCCAACTAAGCCGTCATTTTCTTCTCTTATTTTATCAAGGTTGGGATTGTAAGATGAATCTCCGTACCTTGCCGCGAGGTGCCTTCTCCAAAGTTTGTCTTTAGTGCCAGGATTTTCAAACCACACAAAATCTCCTTCCAAATTCATTGCCACCATCAGGTCGATATCACCATCACCGTCAATATCGCCCACATCATGCCGTTCAGGACAGCCGGAATCATTCTTTTGTATGAAATGTCTCTTGAAGTTCCCTTTGCCGTCATTTTCATACCAGTATATCTCGCCGTAATCGGTTTCGCTGCTGGTAATATCGATGTCGCCGTCACCATCTATATCTATTGGCTGAATACCATAAGGATACCCGTAGTTGCCTGCTATCAGGAATTCCGTGAATTTCAAAGGTTTTTCAGCCTCGGCCGCTTTCGGCACCGCCCGACACGATACAAGCAAAATGAAAACAGCCAAAGCACTGGTAAGGATACTTTTTAATGAAAACATATTTACCTTCCTGAATAAGTGCCTCAACTTACACGATTACCACACACATCATTAGCCAATATTCTATTCGTTTAGTGCCGCTTAGTAACTAATTCTCAAGACATACTCCAATCTGTCTAAACCAGCCTCTTAAAGCCTAATTGCCGTACCGGTGCTTTGAGAAGTTCATCAATCTGCTCTTGTTCTATTCCTTTGCTTAAAATCCCAAAAGTCTCATCAGCAGCGGCAAGAATCTTCTCTACATCCTGCTGGGTGTGAGTATAGCAGATATAAAACATGCCGCTACAATAAACTCCTCTGGCAACCATTTCCTGAGTAAACAGTGTAGATACCTTATTTGTCTGCTCACCATAATCAAAAGCCATGACAAAATGATTCGAATGGCCATTGATTCCAGCTTTTATTTTGTGCTTCTCAATTAACTCTTGAAGTCCTGCTGTAATCTTCTTCCCGGTTCTTTTCATTGTCTCTATAACCGGTTTTGTTTTCAATTCATTCAAAGTCGCCAATCCTGCTGCCAAAGAAACGGTATCGCTGTAGTAAGTACTGCTTATGAAATTATCATACTGCGAAGCCATAATCTCCTTTTTGCCGGCCACAGCAGCAAGTGGATAGCCATTGGCAATACCTTTGCCGAATGTTGCAAGGTCCGGCGTAACGCCATAATATTGCTGAGCACCACCAAGAGCTTGCCGAAAACCGGTTACCACTTCATCAAATATCAGCACACATTTGTGCTCATCTGCTAATTGCCGTACCCCTTCCAGATAGCCTTCATCTGGGTGCTTAAACCGAGTAGCCTCCATAATAATGCATGCGACTTTGCCTTCGAAACGTTTGAGTGTATCTCTCAGCGAATCCAGGTTGTTGTATTGAAACGGTATACATGTTCGGACAAGAGCTGATGGTACGCCTTTGGTGCTGATGCCCGGCATTAAATGCTCATTCAAAGTGGATTCGGATTTTAAATTTGCCGATATATACCAATCGTGCCAGCCGTGATAGCCGCAGAAAAGAACAACATCTTTTCCGGTATAGCCTCGGGCAATTCTAACGGCGATTGCATCGGCTCCGCCGCCGCTTTTGCAGAATTTTATCATCTCTGCGCACAGCACCATCTCCACCATAAGATCAGCTACCTGAATCTCCAGCTCGTTATTGACGGTGCCGATGACGCCCTTGTCGATTTGTGCCTTGGCCGCAGCATCAATCGGCTCATAACAATAACCAAGTGTAACCGGCCCTATGCCCATACAGGTATCTATGAACTCATTGCCATCAACATCCCAGAAATGACCGTGCTTTGCGCGTTCAAAGTAAATCGGCGCCTGACCCAACGCGTAAAGCTCCGGCCGACGACTGAAAAGCTGGGTGCCATAAGGAAAAAGTTCTCTTGCTCGCTTGTAAAGTTCAACAGAACCATTAAATTTCTTGTTAATCTGTCCCCAAACTATTTCCATAATAAAACTCCTTTTACATCATAAAACCAATATTATTAATCAAGATAACATCAAAGCTCTGCCACAGAACTTGATTGGTACTTTTTCTCAAAGAACTTTTTGATAGCAGCGCGAATCTTTTCCGGAACTGTCGGCTTGTAACTATTTACCAGCTCTTCAGCCTTGCGATGTGCAATCTCATACATACACGGCGAATTATCGAGATACCCACCGGTCAGATCCATATAAGCACTTTCGAAAAATTCATCGGCTCGCAGCAAATCAAGTGTAAGTTTATCCGTAAGATAATTTCCTCCTGGCCCGACATCTCTAATCGAATCCACACCAAGCTTAAAATCACTCATATCAACGCCACGCTCCAGATATTCACTCATATCTGCCAAGCCGCACTGCATTATGATTTGTTCGGCGCTCATACCATTGGCATTATACAGACTGCCAAGGCCGCCAATGATGTTCTGACCCGTAGCTAAAGAAGATAGCAGATAAAGCGCACTTTCCCCTCCATTCTGGACATCTGCTCTGTGCGTAAGTGTACCTCCTGCTTCACCTGAAACAGGCAGATTGTAATATTTGCCCATTTGGCAGCCGATAATCTTGAAAAGCATCTTTTCCGTTCGATAGTAAAGGTCATGGCCGCTTTTCATATCAGTTACCGAAGGCCCGACACTATAGAATACAGGATGGCCGGGTTTGTATAATTGAGTTATTAAAACAGCAGCTAATGCTTCAACATTTGAAATCAATGCCGTACCAGCTACCGAATACGGCGCCGTAGTGCCTGCCATTGGACAGACTGTCGAAATAACCGGACAGTCTTTCTCCATCGCCATTTTCATAATTTCGATATTGCTGCCGCTAATCTGCAAGGGGCTGGTTACCGCCATAGCTACGCTCATCAAAGGGTGGCTGTCCGCTCCAGCACCGGAAGCATCAGCAATTACCTCCATCACATCCATCCAATCCCTGCAGTTCTCCACCGAAGTCGGATAAACAGCAGTATGCTTGGTATGATGACAGAGAAATACTTCTATTGTCTTATAGTAACAGTCAGGCTCGGGAACGTCACTGACGGGATATTGCATCCTCATCATTGCATTAACTCTCTTTAGTGACTCGCCAATTATGGTATGCCTTCGGATATCTTCTAAAACCGGATGCCGCAGGCCTTTTTCATAATCAACGACATACGGGTCTAAAATAAGGGACATGTAATACTTGTTATTGCCTCCGGCCTCCATAACTTCCCCATTTAGCCCACTCTCGTAAATTACAGAAGGGCCCTGGCCTAAAAGCTCATTTACCAGCGGCGCAGGAAATCTTACTGTGCCGCTGACTTGGTCAACCTTTGCACCGGCTTTTTTGGCCTTCGCAAGAGCTTCGGCGTGAGTAACTTTTATGCCAACTGTCTCGAAAACTTCGAGGGTCTTCTCATGCATCTTCTCAACTTCAGCTTCACTTAAAACCTGTAAAAGCATCTTGCCCATAGGCTTATCTTTTTCCTACTCAAGATTCTTTGAAATATTTTTATTCCTCTACGAAACTTTCCATATCAGAGCGAGCACGCTGGGTATATCCAATAAGCCGGTCACCATAAATGCCTTTGTTGTTTCCCCAAACCCAATCAATAATCTTTTCAATCATCACTTCTTCGAGCTGATGCCAATCATCAAGTTGTAATTCCTCCGGCAGCTTATTCTCCTGAGCGTTTCTGATAAGTGCAATTATACCGGCAACGGCACCAAGGGCCATATTCTTCGGCTCTATGCCCTGTTCGGCCGCCAAAGCCATCGTTCCGAAAATCCGGTCATTGTAACCGAGCTTGCGTACCGGGTCCCGCCCGCCCCTTTCCACCGTATCAGCCAAATATTGACTTGTCATCCGCTCTAACAAATCCTCGGCATATACCCTAAAACCATCCATTGTAAACAGCTCTTCACCAATACCTTTGTATTTACTTATAAGCGCAGCCCCAGACTCATTAACGAACGCATCATATCCTATCTTCATAATTGCAGTATCTCTGCCGACGTCTGTCATCCTATCCAGACCCTTTACCTCGCCTAAATAAGCAATCAAGGCATGAATGGCGTTGTGGCCGTAAAGCTTGGCCTCCTCAAAGGGCAGTAAATCAGCTTTCTCGATGAACACCTCTATGCCGGGCCGAAAACCTGAAAGGTTACACTTGGTAACATAGATTCGATTAAACTCCTCGACCAGAAAGGCCCTGTCAATGCCCGGCGCTATGGCAGTAAGGTTCATCTGCTTTATCTCCTCCTGGCCTGTTACAACCCGGCTCATCTTACCTATAACACTATTTAGGTATTGCACGGGATGACCAGCACTATTTCGGCCCTGGCCAACATTGGCCTCAAGTATCTCTGCAGCTCGGTTATTATTTTCTGCCGTGTAAACAATTGTTGCATCTGCCTTACTTTTTTGCAGACCTTGCGAAATTATCCCGGCAACACCATTTTCACTGCCCAGCGAATAAAATGAAACTGAAGGTAAACAAGTAGCTATCTCTGTTGATTTACTCAAAGCTCTAATTAAAGCATTCCTGTCAGCCCGAACTTTCGGGTTTAGTATCTCAATTCCTTCGACCTTCGTTGCCTCTATGCCGTCCTTATGAGATATATTGACAAAATAACTGCCTTTATTTGCCCTGACCGCATCTACAAGCTGCTCATCTACCTCCGCAATAACGATGTGTGAAAAGTTGCCGCTGCAAAAGGCCTCATTAACGAAAAGCCCCGCCTGAATAGGCCCAAACCCAAAACCTGTAAAAATATGTTCTGCCATAACTGTCCTAAACTACGCTGCAATCAAAAAACAACACAAGCAGTCTCCCCTACTGACCTTGCATCCGCTCGTTTATGAATTTTATTTCCCTGTCTTTATCCCAGTAATCGACCATCTGTAGTGGTGTATGTTTTATATGGGGATAAAGTATCGCCTTGGCGTCAATCTTTGTTTCTTTTATCATCTTCAACACGTCAATCGCATTATCAAGTGACCCAACACCGGCCACATAGTTGCCCGGGTCAATTTCTCCCTTATTTATGGCCTGGAGGGTAGCCGACATATCGCTTGGCTCACCGCCGCTGGAGCCAACAAGCTTTATCTCGCGATAATGAATTGATCTTCCGTCAACTTCAAGAATATGGTCGCCTCTGGCTAACCCGCCGAAAAGATTGGCAACACCTCCGTCAGCCAACAGATCGAGCGCCTTCTGCTGAACACTGCGAACACCAACCGCCAGTATAATATCATCAGCGCCTCTGCCGTTGGAAACCTCCCTGACTGTCCTGTCAAGCTCTGCTGCCTGAACACAGATAAGTTTTGTCCCTTTTCTTTTCGCCTTCTCGCCGATACTTTTTACAACTCTTGCGAGCCGCTCCTGTATCAAATCCGACACAATCAACACGGCAGGTTCAAAGCGAAGTGCCAACTCAACATGCATCCTGCCCATTGCACCGGCGCCTATTACAACTGCCACACCACCTCGCAAAAGCCCTAATTGTGCTTTTCGATGAGCGTGAGGGCCTTGTTTAATAATATGATAGTTGCGGTCCTGCGCCGAATAAACACAGCTAATGGGTTCGGCCATAGAAACTTCAAAATATGCCATTTCGTCATCCGGCAGTTGCAACAGACAATCGGCCTTGAAAACCTCCTCCTGAACACAAATATACTGTCCCAGATGTCCACCAATGGTATAACCAACTGCACACTTATGTATCCCTTCTGCGTTGTTGTTATATCTGTCCCTGTGAACAACAGGGGCGGTATTGAGCGAAGGCTGAATCGTAAATCGCTGGCCTGGGTTGTATTTATCTTTAAGATTCCCGCTGACCTTGACAATCGTTATTGCGCCCTCATCGCCGAACGTCAAAGGCCATCGCGCCAGATCCCAGCCGTTAAGATAGGGATGCTTATCACCTTGTTCGATGATTTTAATAATGCTCGTGCATACTCCCGCGGCATCCACACGCGCTAAGAGTTGATTGTCGTTGATTTTTGGAACTGGGACCTGCTCAATGGCAAGGTTCTCAAAGCCTATGCCATGAGCAACCATAGCCTGCATCGTCTCAGGTATCCTAAAATCCGTCTCGTAACGATAGTCTTCGTATTTAGTCATCTTAAAATTCCTACTTGATTTGATAGGCTTGTCATTGCGAGGCCCGAAGGAACGTGGCAATCTTTACATTATGAATGTTCGAGATTGCTTCGTCGTTTCACTCCTCGCAATGACATTCTGCATTTTATTTGTTACGTACTATATTTTAAACCAACGAAAAATATATCTAAGAATCCAGGGCTACTGTACTGCGCTTCTTGTTAGATTCAAGTGCTGCTGTGAACAGCTTGTGGGTAAAGGCAACCTCGTCGGCTCTGATACAGCCGCCAAATTTCTTCGGCAAACTTCTATGCTCACGTTCGTAAACAAATGCCGCCCACATCTGCAAAATCGCATCGGAAAACCCAAATTCGAATATACCGCCTGTAATCGACTTAAACGTAGTCTCATGGCCCATATCAATTCTTTCCCAGGCCTGCTCACCACCGGCGTATTCCATCACCTCAAGGCTGTTTATATTCTTTGTGCTGAACCTGGCGCTTACTTTGGTCCCGAGCACCTCGAAATACCACGTATTCTTCTGGCCCGGTGCTATCCGCTGGGTCTTGATTGTCATTGGAAACATATCAGGCAAATCCGGCTGCTGCGCCTCACAAAATAAAGTTGCGTTATCCCACGTCTTGCACGGTGCTCTGCCGCCTTTGCCATCAGGACGATTCTTCACTACATTCGAAAGTATTGCTCTGACATTCTTCGGATACCAGCCGGCCCTCAAAAACATATGGCAGGCATGCAGGCCCAAGTCACCCATAACACCATATTCGCCGTTAAGCTCAATCATACGTTTCCAGTTGATTGGCTTATCGGGATTCATATCACTGGAATGCAGAAAACCGCTGTTGACCTCTAAGATAGTGCCAAAAACCTTCTTTTCAATCATTTCACCAATTCGCTGCAGCGCAGGCGCAAAAGGAAACTCCGACGAGCACCGCACAAACCGCTCTGGATGCTTCTCTATGCAGGCAAGTATCGCATCACAGGCAGCCTTATCTATTCCGAACGGCTTTTCACCCATCAAATCCTTGCCCGCATCAAGGGCAGCACAATAAAATTCCTGATGAAGATTGTGCGGCACCGCGATGTACACCGATTCAACCTTCGGATTAGCAAGCAGTTCCTGATAATCAGTCGTAACCTGTTTAACCGAGCCAAAGTTTTTATGAAACCATTCCGTAAGCGATTTATTGGTATCACAGACCGCAATAATCTCCGGCCGAACATCAATATCAGCCAAGTGAGGCCACCGAGCTGCTGCACTGGCAAACTCTCGACCCATCAAACCACAACCTATTATCCCAAAGCGAACTGTCTTCACTCTAATCCCTTTCACAGAAGATTCTTCTCCGCTGCGTCAATAGCTTCCTCGATAAGCTCAAGTCCTTTCGTCGCCGTATCAAAATCCATAACAATCGGCGGACTCATTCGTAGAATATGACAGGCAGGTATCCACGCCAGACCGTTGCCGAACGCATGCTGATAGACAAATTTACCGGCTTCGGCAAAAGGCTCTTTTGTCGCTTTATCTTTAACCAGCTCAATGCCCATTAAAGCACCCTTGCAGCGAACATCACCTATAATCGGATGTCGCTCTTTCATCTGTTCCATAATTCCAAGACAGTGCTCGCCCAGAGCAATAGCGTGTTCAAGAAGGTTTTCTTTCTCGATAACCTCTATGCACGTCAGAGCTGCTGCACAGGCCATGGGATTACCACCATAACTCGAAGAGGCACTGACATTCTCAACTGCATCTGCTATATTCTCATCAACACAAACAGCAGTTACCGGAAAACCATTCCCAAAGCCTTTACCCAACGTAGTTATATCTGTCCGCGTATTCCAGTGCTCCATCGCACAAAACTTACCGGTCCTGCCCATGCAGGTAAGGACTTCATCTGCAAAGAGTAAAAGCCCTCGCTCATCACATAGCTTGCGAAGTTTCGGAAAAAAATCATCCGGCGGAAAAATACTTCCTGCCCAACCCTGAATCGGTTCCAAAACAAATGCACAAGCCTGACCTGCTGTCCCCTCATCGATATACTTGCCGAAGAAATTAATGTAGGCATCCGTGTCTATCTCACCATTTGCCTTTGTCCATATAGGCCGATATGGGTCAGGGCGCGGGACCATATGAAAACCGGATGCACGAGTCGGACCATAACAGGTGCTGCGAATTTGGGCCAGGCTGACAGCACCAAAAGTCTTGCCGTGAAAATCCATAAAACAGCTTATAAACTCATGTTTGCCCGTTGCTGCCCTTGCCACACGAAGACCCGCCTCAACTGCCGCTGTACCCGCATCATAAAGCTGAAAACCCTTGAGGTTGCTCGGCAGAACCTCAGCCATCTTCTCCATCAGCTCCATCTTTACAGGGGTAGAAAAATCGTGAGCGTTCATAAGTTTGCCGGCCCATTTTTGAATAGCTTCAGAGACCTTCGGATGACAATGGCCAAGCGTCGTTACATAAATACCGCTGGAAAAATCTATGTACTTATTGCCATCAACATCCGTCAGAGTACATCCTTTGCCTGACTCAAAGGCCACCGAAAAAAGCTTTACCTGTCCGGAAAAGCCCCTCATATATTTGCTCGTTCGATTATGAACTTCCCGGCTTTTTGGCCCCGGGGGTTTCGTAACAACATTCGGAACCTTGCTCAAATCCACTTTGCCCCAATTCAAACTAACATTGCTGGTAACCGTATCTGTGCCCATGAAATTAACTCCAAATAAACTTGCTCCTTAAGGTTGGCCATTGCCGCGCACGGAATGGCAAATGTTTTTTCCACAGCAAAACTGTGTAGGATACACTTTGCGACTGTCATTGTCAAATCGGTAATGCCGCGTCAAATGATTATTTCAAGGTATAAGCAGTAATGTAAGGGCCATATAGATCGCCACACTTATAGAATCATTTGCAGTGGTAACCAGGGGTCCTGAGCTTATTGCCGGATCAATTCCGACTCGGCGAAAGAGAAAAGGCAGCATTAAACCTAACGTCGTGGCAACCATAATCGATGAGAACATCCCGATACCAAAGGCAAAGGCGATTCGCACACTCATATCGATACTCAACGGCAATGTTGAGCCACCGGCAGAAGCATTGCCAAGTACCTGAGGTAATAAGCCGCAGATGAGAGCACCTATAATCCCGCAGCTTATCGCCACAAGCATCGCTACACGGACCTCTCGAACAAAAACCTGGCCTAATCTAAGTGCCGCCAGATGGCCTGTCGCAAGACCACAGACAACTATCGCCGAGGTTTGAAGCCCGGCATTGCCGCTGATGGCCGCTATCATCGGCACAAAGGCGATAGCAGCACTGTAAATAAAAGCTGCATCACCGAAGACAAATCGCTTGTGAAAGAACATCAGCACCAAAGCCGTAACCGCTGTACCAAGAAGACAAGGCAAAAGCCAGGTCATTCTAATCCGAGCCGCATGCAGGATAGACATCTTGTCAAGCTCATCGGCATCGGTACCTGCCATCACAAATACATCTTCTGCAGCCTCTTCTTCGGCCACCTCGATTATCCTGTCTGCCGTGATGCGACCAACAAGTTTCCGATTTTTATCGAGCACCGGCGCAACTATCAAGTCGTTTTTACTGAATATATTCCGAACTTCCTCCTGGTCAGCCTCGGTCGTAACATAAATTGTATCAGGGTCTATCAAGTCGTTTATCCTGGTTTGTGCAGCAGTAGTAATCAAAAGCCGAAGCCGCACGTCTCCCAGAAATCGCCCGGCTTTATTCACTACATACACGCAGTAGAAATCTTCGTCAATTTCAGCGGCGCGAATCTTTTCTACCGCCTCGGATACAGTGGCATCTTCCGGCACACTGAGCACCACAGGGTCCATAATGCCGCCGGCCGAGTCCTCAGAATAGCTCATTAGCTTTCTTATTTCAGCCGCATCAGAAGCAGCTAAGCTGTTAAGAACCTTGTCTCTGATTTCCTCCGGAAGTTCTGTAATCAAGTCCACTGCATCATCAGGGCCCAGTTCTGACAAAAGCTGCTGAATCTCATTGTCCCTAAGAAGGTGAAACAGTTCTGCTCGCGTTGCCTCATCGACCTTTTCCAGCACTTCTGCTGAGGTGGGCCTGTCCAGAACGTCGTAAATCAGGCGCCTGTGCTCATTATCCACTAATTCCACAACTTCAGCGATGTCGCTGCTTCGCTGAGAATCGAGAAACTCTCTCAAGGCCTGCGGCTGGCCGGAATCCAGCAGTTCCAAGCTCCGCTCGACCAGTTGTTTCTGCTCCTCAGGCATCAACTTGCCTCCATTAAAAAATAAGCGCAAAATCCCACCACTGATGGGGGCTATATAACGCCGCTGACCGAATATTTTCCTGCAAAAACATAAGATTACCGGTAAAAACGATTGAAACCACGAAAAAAATTCAAAAAATTCTCAAAACACCTGCCAAAAAGCTCGATTAGTAAATTGCGACTGCAAATTGGCGGCTGCATCCAAAGAAATATGTTGGCTTAACAGAAACTATTGGATATAATAATTATCGGGACTTAAAAGGATTTTGTACACGCCGGAGGATAACGGTGGCAGATTTAATGATATTGTATAGGAACATATTGTTTAGCTGTGTAACCTTGATGGCCCTGTTGTCGGCAGGGAAATTTTGCCCTGCGGCACCGGAGCCAGCCATTGTTCAGCCCCTGGGCAACTGGACTTTGGATGTTCTCTTCGAGCAGCCCCGACAAATCGTCTTGAAATCAGATCGCCAGGCCCCGCTAAAACGCTTCTGGTACACAATAATAACCGTTACTAATAATCAGGACATCGCTGTGGACTTCTATCCCCAATTTGAGCTGGTAACGGATACCTTTCAAGCCATATCTGCCGGAGATGGCGTGCCGATATCGGTCTTTGAGCACGTAAAAAAACGACACCAGGGCCGATACCCCTTCCTCGAATACTGGGAAAAAACCAGCAATAAGGTACTTAAAGGAAGTGATAATACCAAAGACATCGCTATCATCTGGCCTGATTTCGACACAAACGCCAAAGGTGTACAATTATTCATATCAGGCCTGAGCGACGAAACTGTAGCCATCGAGCACCCTGTGGAAAAAGACAATGCCGGCAGGGCTGCAAGAGTAATGCTTAGAAAAACTCTTGAGTTGAGCTACACACTAAGTGGCGACCCAGCCTTTAGGTCCGATACGAGCCTGGCATACGCCGATAGACGCTGGGTGATGCGCTAAAAGCACTTGACCTTACAGGCCTTGAATTGCAGGAGTCTTAGGTACCCTCGTTTAGCATCTTCTTTTTCCGCAGTATGTGGTGGTAGTGCTGTGCGAATCGGTGGGCTTCGTCTCTTACATACTGCAGCAGCTTTAATACCGGCGAATGAGCAGGAAGCTTTATTGGCTTGCTGCCTCGCTTCAGGAAGATTTTCTCCTCTTTCTTTGCCAAAGCCGCTATCTTCGGCAGCGGCGCGGCCATTTGCTTAAAAGCTTCCTCGGCTGCTCTTAGATGCCCCAGGCCGCCGTCAATCAATACGAGGTCGGGCCAGAGCTCTTCGCCTGCCAGGGCATATTTGTATCTGCGCCGTACCACCTCCGCAATCATTGCGTAATCGTCTATACCTTTTACTGTTTTTATTTTAAAGCGTCTGTAGCCGCTCTTAAAAGGCCTGCCGTCGATAAATTTTACCAGCGAGCCTACCGATTCAGCTCCTGATATGTTGGCGACGTCGATACCTTCGATAATTCTGACAGGCTCAGATTTGTTGAGCAGCTTTTGCAATCCTTCGAGTGCCTCGGCCGGTTCTGCAGCAAATACTTCCGGCTGAACGTCCTCTTGCGGGCTGCCGCGACGGTCAAGCCGGTCAATCAATCTAATCCGGTCACGAAGCATTGCCGCCTTTTCATATTCCAAGGCTTTGGATGCCTCTGACATTTGTTTCTTCAACTGCCGAAGAACCGTCGATCGCTTTGAGCAGAGGAACTTTATAAGGTCCCCAATAATCTTCTTGTATTGGCCCCTGCTGATTTTGCCGGCACAGGGTGCGGTGCACTGCTTTATGCTGTATAAAAGACAAGGCCTGAAGAATCTTCGCTTCGGGTCATTAGCTTCGATATTCAACCTGCACGTTCTGAACTTGAATATTTTCTGCAGCAGTACCATTACAGCTCGCAGGTCTTTTGCACCGGCAAAAGGGCCAAATAATCTGCTGCCGGCCGCTCTGGGCCTGCGCGTAATATACACTCCAGGAAAGTTATCACCTGTTGTGATTTCCAGATAAGGAAATGTCTTATCATCGACAAGGTCAGTGTTGTAAGCCGGGCGTATATCCTTAATCAGCCGGGCCTCTTTTAGCATCGCCTCAACCTCGGTTTCAGTTTCAATGAAGCTAACACTCTTAACATTGCTTATCATCTCAGCAATTTTCGGCCCGCGAAAGCCAGCCAGTTCACCCAAAGGCTGGAAATAGCTGCTTGCTCTTGAGCGAAGTTTCTTCGCCTTTCCGATATAAAGCACCTTATCCCCCGTGCCCTTCATAAAGTATAGACCAGGCCCTGAAGGGAAATCCCTTATTTGCCGGCGAATAGCCTGAACTCTATCATTTTTATTTTCAGCCATAGAAGGTACTTTTTTCAAACGAAGGTCTAAACTCTACAAACTATAGATAAACTTGGCTCCAGAGATACATTTTAGCTCTATAATATACTTGGTAAAAGTGTTTTGCCGGCCGGGATCCCAACATTATCTAAAAGAGCTTGTAACAAAATCTTTTTGTCATTGCGAGGGAACGAAGTGACCGAAGCAATCTCAGCACTCGGCAGCAAAAAAGATTGCCGCGCTCGGCTTTGCCACGCTCGCAATGACAGGCTTTTCTTAAGTTTTCAACGGAACCTTAGAACTTCCTGGTATCTATTTTGCCCTTTTTTGCCAGTGCAAGTTCGAGATTCCTGCGGGCAGCCAAGTAGCCGGGTTTAAGCTCAAGTGCTTTTTTACAATGTTGGATTGCCAAATCATATCTGCCCTGGAGGTTGTAGGCTGTAGCTAAGTCGTTATAGACTTCCGGCTGGTTCTTATTAGCAGCAAGTACCTGCCCAAAGCAATCAATAGCTTTGTCAACTTTGCCCTGCATAAGAAACGCTATACCCATATTTCTTTTCGCTTCAAGAAATCTCGGATTTATGCCAAGGGCCTGCTCAAAATGCTCAAGTGCCTGCTTGTGAAGACCCATCTGCCCAAGTGAACATGCGTAATTATTGTGCATCAAATAATTGTCTTTCGTTACCGCCAGAGAATGCATGGAAAGCGTGAGATTATCCTGCCAATAATTGACCTGTCTGCGTGTGCACAACAGCAGGGCTGCAAGAACCAAAGCCGATGCTGCCGTTCGAATGAGCTTTCGCCAGGGTAACTTGGTTGTAAGTTCGGCAACGCCCCAGCCTGCTATGATTAAAATCCCGATTGAAGGAATGTAAGTATAACGGTCCGCCATAGCCTGACTACCCACCTGGATCAAACCAATTACAGGAACAAGTGTAATCAGATACCATAACCAGCCGACCAATAAATACTTTCGGCTTCGGCCCATGTAAATTGCACCTGCTGAAATACCAGCGATAACCAGAAAAGAAGCTATCGCTTTGGATATCGATAAATCAACCCCGCTATGCGGATAAAAAGGCGCCAGGCCGGAAGGATACAGCAGCTTAACAATATAAGCCAAATAAGAAACAAAGACATTTGCTAACCGTACAGCCAAGGGAAAGACGTAGGAAGATTGTACCCCGCCACCTCTGTGCTGTGCGGTATATGTAACCGCAAGAGATACAAAGGACAAAAAAAACAAAGGCCTTTTCTCATCTATTAAATGAGAAAATTTTGATTTCGAAGCCCGTGATTGTGCGGCTTGGGTCGAATCTGAAAAATCACCCATCAAAGTTTCAGATTTTAACTTCAGGCGGCCCAGAGGCCAGTAATCCAGCAGCAGCAGAACCAAAGGCAGTGTTATCAGCATAGCCTTGGCCATAAGACCAAGTGCAAGAAATATAAAGACAATTATATAACGCTTAAGTGACGACTTTTGCACATATCGAATATAAGCCCAAACAGTTAACATCCAGAAAAAAACGCTTAATACATCCTTGCGCTCAGCCACCCAGGCTACCGACTCGACACGCAGTGGATGGCCTGCGAAAGCAGCAGCCACAAATGCGCTGGGCCAAACAGCTCCTGTCATGCTTTCGAGAACTTTGAACAATAACAGGACCGAGGCTATATGCAGCAGGAGATTTGTCAGATGATGCCAGCGGGGATTAAGCCCAAAGAGTTGGTAGTCCATCATGTGACTGAGCCAGGTCAATGGATGCCAGTTGCTGACCTCTGATGTGGTAAATGCCCAGATGATAGATTTGGCTGACAGACCTTGTTTTACGTGCGGATTATCTAATACATATTTATCATCATCGTAGTACTTGATGAAATCACTATTTAGAACCTTTTCAAAGGCCGTAAAAGTAAATAAAGCCAGCCCTGTATAAATGACAAAGGTGCGCAATTTATTTGATGACAACTTCATCTTAATCCAATTATTTCTGACTGACATTTCCCAGCTAAACGACTACAGAGCATATTTTCTCTATACCACCTGAATAATTTTACAAAAATCGCTTTGAACTATCAATGATTACAACCTTAGCTCTGATTTTGACCAACTTTTCCCAAATGGCCTGCACCGGCCAATCCTTGATTTGGTTGGATACATTGTAGCTTGTGGACGATGGCTAAAATCAGCGCACCCTCTGTGAATTCTTTTTGTTTTTCACTTTTCTTTGCCTCAGCTATAATCCGGCAATGCAGAACTGGACAATACAAAAGCTTCTGAATTGGATTACCGGCTACTTCACCGACAAGGCCATCGATTCGCCCCGTCTAAGTGCAGAACTCCTGCTCGCTTTCGTTCTGCAAATGAAGCGTATTGAATTGTACACCAACTTTGACAAACCCGTCGCAAAAGAACAATTAAATCATCTGCACGATTTAGTTAAGCGGGCCGGCGAAAACGAACCTGTCGCATATCTGACCGGCAGGGCCAAGTTCTATTCGTTAGAGTTGGATATAACGCCTGACTGTATGATTCCCCGGCCAGAGACAGAATTACTCGTTGAGCACGCGATCGAAATCCTCCGAGCAAGAACCGGCAACCAATTTGTCTGTGACCTTTGCACCGGTTGTGGCTGTATCGCCATAGCAATTGCTCGAAACTATCCCAACGCCGACATAATCGCAACAGATATATCAGACGCTGCCTTAAGCTTCGCTGTCAAAAACGTTGAAAAGCACCAGCTAAAAGACCGAATAAAATTACTTTCCGGCGATTTGTTTGAGCCGATTACACCACAGCTCGAAGCACATCAGTTCGACCTTATCACTTGTAACCCGCCATACGTAAGTGAAATCGAATTCGAGAAACTTGAAAAAAATGTCAGAGATTATGAGCCGGCAACGGCTCTGTTGGCGGGAGCCGATGGCCTTGACATACACAGAAAAATTTCACAACAGGTTTGCAGCTACTTAAAAGCCGACGGCATCTTAATTCTCGAAATCGGCTATGAGCAGGGTCAGGCTGTAAGAGATTTGCTCGAACAAGCCGGATGCTTTAGGCAAATTTCCATAAAGAAAGACATTCAGAAACATAATCGAGTCATAATCGCAGAAAGGTAAAAAAAAGTCAACATTGCTAAAAAGCCATACAGCTTTTGACGTTGTAGCCGGCAAGTTTGTCTCTACCTGCCAGCTCGGTAAGTTCTATTAAAAATGTTATCCCCGCTATCTTTCCACCAATTTTTTCTATGAGCTCACAGGCCGCTGCCATTGTGCCGCCGGTAGCCAATAAATCATCGACCATTAATACATTGCTGCCTTTATCCACAGCGTCGCTGTGGACCTCCAAAGTATCTGTGCCGTATTCCAAATCGTAGGAGATACTCGCAGTCTTGTACGGCAGCTTACCTTTTTTTCTTATCGGCACAAAACCGACATCAAGCTCTCTGGCAATGGCACCACCAAATATAAAGCCCCTTGCTTCAATCGCTGTCACATATTCAATACCACTGTTCTTAAAATCGCCGCAAAGATACTCGACTGCTGTTGTAAATGCCTTGGCGTCGGCCAATAAAGGGGTAATATCGCGAAATAAAATCCCTTCCTTTGGCCAATCCGGTATGCTGCGTATATATGTTTGTAAATCCATTTTCTACCATCCGTAAAAGCTCTGTCTTTCAAAAAAATATTTTTCTAAAGAATTTTGTTTTAAAAAGTGTATGTTATGGAAAAGGCTCGGATTTGCAAGCGGATATTACCACAACATACCCTATTTTTACAATGTTTAATTGCGCAAATAAACTCCAGTGCCCTTGCGACGAACATTGTGCCGGATAAGGCACGAAAACAAAAAAATGGTATCAATGCTGCTGTTTCCAATTCTGAAAGTTCGAGGTGAAATTGGGTTTGATTGGGTTTGGTTTGACCAAGTGTCCTTTTTGATTTATTTTCATGACCCCTTGTTAATACTTTAGTTACGTTCATTTGGCTATTCAGAAAATTGGGTTTGTT
>JAFGRL010000081.1 GCA_016935195.1 Sedimentisphaerales bacterium | reverse complement strand
TGACACTCCTCAATCGAAAGAGAGGAGCAACAGGGAATACAAAATATGCCTAAATGAAATGAACCATATTACATCTACTCGACCAAGATTTCTATCGCAATGGAACATTCATAATAGTGATGTCATCAAATCAATTTAATGAAGTATCCGGAAATCAGCCATCACTAATTGCTTTTACGTCCTTTACAAAAGAGTATTGAAAATTAAATTGTCAGAAATTGTAACGAAGTGCTGTATAGATATTAGTATTGTTTTGGAACTGGCCAAAGAAAGTACTTTGGTAATCTCCGAAGAAAATATTCGCTCCAGCTTCAAGGGCTAAATTATCGGTAACCTTGTAATTAATATTTGGCCGCATATACGCATCTTTGTCTGAGGGTGAGAAATAAGTAAACAGTGAGCAGCGCAGATTCTGGTTCATCAACAACTTTGTCAGACGCACTGTAATTAGATGTCTGTCTCTGTCACGGATCAGTCCCGAAGGTGAACTATTTTTATGTTGGCTATAGTCCAGCATATGTTCAACATAATATTGAAGACCAGCGGTAAAATCCTTGCCAATTTCCTGTGAATAACCTGCCAGGAACCGCAATTCAGAATTGTTAATGCGGCCATTTTTCCCACTTTGGTCGTTATCTGATTCGTAGTATCCAAATTCCAGATTGCCGATTCCTTTGCCCACATTGCCGCGGACACTTGCGCCATAAACGTTCAAATCCGGAAAAGTTGCTTTGGTGGCTGCAGCATTTTGTCCGCCCGGGCTTTTCCAATAGCCACGGTAGCCATACAGAGCATACTCGTAGTTATTGATATTTTTGTATAAGCGAACTGCGATTTCATCGTCCCTGAACCATCGGTCGGGTTTATCGGTATGTTGTATAGCATCTCTGCCAGCTAATCTTCCAAGGTTTGAATTCCAGTATGAGACACGTTCCCCGCTTATAAAACGGTCGGAGTCAAATTGGGGTGTGTAAACAATGTCTAAATTAGCAACATCAGAGAATAGGCTTATCTTAGCAGCATCAGAAGGAGCTTTGAGATATTCGGCATCTCTACCAATAAAAAAAGATTGCCAATCTTTGGGAAATAAATCGTTAATAAAGACAAGCTCGCCTGTACCCCATGTTAGTGTTTGTCTTCCAATTTTTAAGTCCATAAAGTCATAAGGGCTGGTAGAGATAAATGCCTCACGAAGATCAAAATCAGCCTGTTCTTCTATCAGGTCGCCAATAATATCGCCTTTAACTTTGAAATCGGCCCAGTCCAGATACGATGACAGGTCGATTTGCAGCCGTTGTTCCATAACTGACATATCTTTTTCGTATTTATTTTTTCGGGTGCGGTACCCTGAGCGTATTTCGTAAAAGCCGTGAACATCCATATTTGAAAACAGTGAATTCAGGTCACTAGCGTTATCCTCCTGTGCCATAATCGGCAGGGAAAGAGCAACAACAAATATAATGACTATGAACCACTTGTAGCGAGTCATCTCCTGGCCTCTTTTGGTGGTCTGCGAAGGTATCGTTCCGTAAATATATCCTTCAGATTAATGTTGTACTTGACGTTGGTAAATTCCATCAGCGTTTTGCTACCAGTATTCAAGTCTGAAACAATAGATTTGACAACCGTTGGGAATTTTCGAATTTTTTCCCCTTCTTTAGCTTCGATCATCTCGATTTTTTGTGATTCGATAATGCGGTAGAGTTTGTTTTTCTTGTCGTAAAATTCCATTTTCATCGGAACATAGGTTTTGCGGTCTATCGAAACATTGAAATAGCTGAATTCAACTGTTTCCGGTTTTTTAGGCACGTTCTTGACCACATAGTATTTGTCAGTAGTATCAATTAACTCATGGACATCTTCGGTCAGATTTCGTCCTGAAACATCTTCATATAAAAAGTCTGAGCCGACAAAACTGGTACGTTTGTCGCTGGCGGCAATTCGCTTTACAAGGTCGAGCCCGGGCAGATACAGCCATCTGTCATCATCCTTGTTAATGTCGGTATGCTTGTGTACCATAAAAACCATTTTACGGACATCGGCAGGCTTTAGAAAATAGACATAGTATTTCTGGTCGCCGCCGTCTTTGAGGTCTTTTCTTAATATGATAAATTCGCGGTTTCTTGTCTGGCCTTTTTTGTCTGTTATTGTCATCTTGACTTTTGCTTTGCCGTCATTGCCTTGATAATAAGCCATGAGATTGGCTCTATTAACTATTGTTTCGACATCTGTGATCTTTTCAGGAGTATTGGGGTCTTTGGCTGCAAAAACTATTGCGGAAAAAATGAATATAATTGTAAATATTGGTAATAGTTTCATATCACACCTCACTTTCATTTTTTTGTGCTCTTTTACAGGCCTGCCTTCGCGACATTATACCACAGGCAAGCGCTGTAACAGGTATTATTATTGCGCTGATCCAGGCCAGTTTACTCCAGCCAAGTTTCCAGTATTGGTGCAGGTTAACTGCAATCAAAACAACTACTGCAGCGGAAATGATAAAACAGAAACCGCAATTACAACCGGCAGATGCCGGTGTTGGCTTGAATCTGAACAATACTTTCTCTGTCAGCTTTATTATTGCAGGAAGGACCAGCAATGTAATCGTCCCTGATAAAGCCATTATCGCACATAAGAATATTCCTACGGTCTTGTAAGGTACCAATGGTGCTGCAAGTAATGGCAAAAAGCCGATGGCAATAACAAGCACATTTCTGCTGATCGCTCTGGCAGGCTCGCCAAACATTACACCGGCACTTAGTTGCCATGAACCGGTTTCCACATAGCTGGCTCTTGCACGTTCGAGAAAATGTATCGCAAAATCAACAGCCATGCCTAAAGTAAGTGCACTTAAGACCGCAACCGGCATATCGTAATCTTTCCCGACCAGACCTATTATTCCATAGATAACAGCGATAGTAATTGTCAGAGGTATCATGCATATAATACCCCAAAGCGGGGAACGGAAGAGTATTGTCATCATAATAAAAACAATAATAAAGCTGCCCAGAAATGATTGCAGCATTCCGAAGACCATCTTATTCTGCCAGATCGTGTTGATGTATGTAAGGCCCGCCCAATTGTATTTAAGCAACACAGGTGCAGGATTCTTGGCAAAAAACCTATCAACAGCCTCTACAACGTTTTCCATGTCTTTGTTGTCGCCGCTGGTTAGCTGAATCCAGATATTAGCTTTCATATAATCGTATGTCACCAGGTGCCACAGGTCTTCGGGGTTATGGCTGCTTTGGAATTGCATTAAGCATTGAGCCACAGCAGAAGATGATTTTGGGATAATAAAGCTTTCGGGTTTGCCGTCAATTAGTTCCTGGTGGACCTTTTTTACAACATCAGCTACGGAATTGCTTTTTCCTGCCAGACCAGACTCTTTGAGATGGGTTTGCAATCTTGAAATATAATTGAGCACCTGAGGCTGTTTGAATAATTTGAGGTGCTCTTTTTCCAATTCGAAGAAATCAGCTATTTCGTACCATAGATCAACAGCAGTATCATGACCTGATTTTTCGGCGGTCTCGATCTTTTTGTTTGCTATTTCAATAAATTCATCAACATACTGCTGCCTGCTTTTTTTATCTGAAGCTCTGGAAAGAAGCAGTTTTTCAACTTCACCAGCCAAATCTTTTGCTTGTGGAAGTTCTTCTGTAAGCTCAGAGCCTTTTTTTAACCAGCGGTTTCGCAGGGAACTCACAAACTCAGTGTTGATGTTTCCTTCAGTTGCATCTTCGAGGACTAGATAGGCCATATAAGTCCCGCCGAAATGATTGTTTAATTCGATATCGGCCTGACGGATTGGATGGCTTTTTGAGAACCATTTCACAGGATTATCATTTATCTGGATTCGTGTAATTCCATAAATGGCAATAGCAGCTACTAAAATGATGCCTATCAATATTGGTTTCGCTTTGTTATATGTAAGCTGGCCGGTCGAATGGAGTAATTTTGTAAGCTGGTTTTGTTTTTCTATATGTACCGCCTCATGGCCGAAGTTCTCAAGCGACTTCTCACTTATCATCATTATATAAGCAGGTACAAATGTTACGGTACAGGCCCATGCGATCATAATGCCAATAGCTACAAAGATGCCAAAAACCTGAACGGGCGGAATTGGTGTTAGGGCAAGAGAAGCAAAGCCGGCTGCTGAGGTTAGCGAGGTATAGAGCATCGGTGTAAATAGATTGTTCATAACTTCTTTAGTGGCATTGACTCTTCCTTTTTCTTTTGTATAAAGATCAAAGAATTCCGAGAGTATGTGTACCGAGTCCACCACCGCTATGGGCATAAGAAAGATCGGTATCATCGAACTCATGATATGCACTGGAAAACCAAGACCTATCAAGAAGCCCATAGTTGAGATTACAGAAACCATCGCAACAATCATTGGCGATATGACAAGAACAAGCTTACGAAAGAAAAACAGCATAAGCAAAAATATCACCGCCATCGCCAGAGGTGCGGAAATGGCCATCTGGATAAACATCTCAACACCAAAAGTATCCTCAGCAACCGGCAAGCCTGTAATGTGATATTGCTCATCACCCTTGAAGGTGGTAATTTTTTCTTTTAGCTTACTGTATACGCGATAACTCAAATCCTTGCTTGTAAGTGGTAGATACAGACAAATAGTTTTTCCATCTTCAGAAACAAGCGTGCCCTTGAGTAAAGGATTACTCATCGCTTTATCTCGGATTTCCAAAGCCTGGGATTGGGTAGCAGGCGGCTTTTTCATCAGCCATTCGAATTTAACCTCTCCCGGCCCGCCATGGCCGATATGGTCAACAGTCGAAGGTGCAAGCAAATCGACTTCAATAACTCCGATCTGCTCATCTGGCTTTTCTTCATTAGGCCAAGAAAGCGTCTTTGCGAATTCTGTCAGTTCATAAATTTTGGTAAGTGAGGCGGGGTTAAAAACGCCGTTGGGATTCTTATTATTGACAATTCCCACCACTACAATATCGTTTAAAGTGAACGTCTCTTTAGTCAAATTGTGAAATACTCGGACTACCTCATCCTCTGAGAGCATGTTTTCAGGATCAGTATCAACTTCTATCAGAGGTATCAATGCCCCCAGTGCCAACGTAAAAACAACCATGCAGATAGTGATCAATCTGTAATGTTTTATCGCATAATCTGTGATTGCCTGCTTGAAATCCATTTGATATATACCCCAACTTATTAAGCACTAAACACTTGTATTTTTAAGCAAACAGATGTTCCAGTAAGATTTTAACCCCGATTCCAATTAAAATCAAGCCCCCAACGGCTTCGATTCCAGTCTCGAAAAAGTGACCAAAACTCTTTCCGATATAAAAGCCTGCGTATGAAAGAACAAAGGTTATTAAGCCAATTATTATTATGGCTATGGCAAGGGAACCTGCCAGCAGAAATGAAAATGTAATACCCACAGCAAGTGCATCTATGCTGGTGGCAAGAGCTAATACCAAAAGCATAGTCGCACTTAGTGTACCGGTCTGTTTTTGAGCGTGTTTGATTTTGAAAGATTCATATATCATCTTGCCGCCTATAAATGCCAACAAGATGAATGCTACCCAATGGTCATAGTCTCTGATACATTCTCTCAGTGTCAAACCGGCAAACCAGCCTACCATAGGCATAATTGCTTGAAAACCACCGAAAGCAAGAGCCATCTTAAACGCATGATTGTTTCCCGGTTTTTTGTACGTTGCCCCTGTTGCAACCGAGACGGCAAAAGCATCCATCGCCAAACCAATGGCTATAATTATAATTGTCAGGATATTCATTTCAGTTTAGTTCAGGTGCAACAACAGGGTTAAACCATGTTTGTGTTCGCAGGCAGATTTTAACAAGCATTAGCATAACCGGTACTTCTATCAGCACTCCGACAACAGTTGCCAAGGCTGCACCGGAGGATAAGCCAAACAGCATTGTTGAAGTGGCTATGGCAACTTCAAAGTGATTTGACGCGCCAATCATAGCTGCTGGAGCTGCATCTTTATAATTTAGTTTTAGCAACTTAGCCAGGCCGTAGCCTAACCAGAAGATTAGGTTGGTCTGGATAAACAATGGAATCGCAATCCATAGAATTGTTAATGGATTTGAAAGGATAACTTCGCCCTTAAACGAAAACAGCAATACTAATGTTATAAGCAATGCAATGATCGTGACGGGTGTGAGAACATGCAGGAATTTTTCCTTAAACCACACTTGCCCTTTAGTTGCTATAATCCATTTTCGTGATATAAATCCAGCCACCAGTGGCAAAGCTACATATATAGCAATAGACAACAGTAGTGCCTGCCAGGGTACAGGCAATCTGCCAACGCCTAATAAGAACCCACCAAGAATTCCATAAAGCAAAAGCATCGTTAGTGAGTTTATTGCCACCATCACAAGGGTAAGGCCATCGTTGCCCCTGGCAAGATAGCCCCAAACCAAAACCATCGCTGTACAGGGAGCGATGCCTAAAAGAATACAGCCTGCTAAGTAACTTCGCCAGAGAGGCACCTGGAGCATCTTAACACCATTGACAAGAACAACCTGGCCCGCACCATGGGTTGCCCCTATGGGCAGATCAAGTCCAAAAGGCATTTTGACATTATCGACAGCCTCAGGACCAATGAATCCATAAAACAGAGTACCTAAAAAGAAAAGTGCTATAGCATACATGGTAAAGGGCTTAATCGCCCAGTTGACAAATAGCGTTAAACCTACAGGTTTGCCGCTTTTTCCTGCCTTGACAACTTCAGCAAAATCGATCTTTACCATGATCGGATACATCATAAAGAAAAGGCAAACCGCTATTGGGATCGATACCACAGGGGCCTTGCCAACATATATAGCCATGCCGTCAAGGGTTTGAGCAAATCCCGATGCAAGTTTGCCAAGGACAATACCCCCCACGATGCACAAGCCAACCCAAACCGTTAAGTACCGCTCAAATATATTCATACTTTTCGTGTTAAGTTTATTGTTTCCCATATTTTTAATTCTTTGATAAGCTTTATGCATTATTTTTGAATGCTGTAATATTGACACTGATAATATAGTCACTGAGTTTTTTGCCTTTTGGCAAAGACTCTTTGGTCTGTTTATAAAGTGGGTCATTGCAATCTGCTAGTACATCAATGCTATAGACCTTTTCATCTACTTGAATACTATATAGGCCAGCCTTCTGTGCCATTTCAATGCTTTCACCAACAAGGACAGCACCGGCTACACAGCTTACCAATGCTGCGGCAGAGGCAAGGAGTTTCTCAGGCAGAGGCTTTTTCAATGCCATATCTGATATACATGCTTTGCCACCTGGTTTTAATACACGGACAATTTCATTCCATACCTGCTGTTTATTCGGAGAAAGGTTAATCACGCAATTTGAAATGACGACATCAACCGAAGAATCAGCAACAGGCGAATGCTCAATTTCACCCAGCCGAAATTCCACATTTGAAAGACCAGTCTTTTTTGTAAATGTTTCAATACCTGCTCTTGCTTTACTGAGCATTTTAGGGGTCATATCAACTCCAATAGCTTTGCCGTTTGAGCCTACTTTTCGAGCAGCGATAAAAACATCGAATCCGCCGCCGCTGCCCAAATCCAATACCACTTGTCCGGCCTTAAGGTCTGCAATCACAGTTGGATTGCCGCAGGACAGCCCCATATTCGCACCTTCCGGCAAGATATTCAGTTCTTCGTTTGAATAACCGATGGACTCAGCGAGTTTGTCAGGTGAAGAAGAGCCACAGCAACAATTTGACTTGCCCTGAGCAATATCTGCATATCCCTTACGAACTGTTTCTCTGATATTTTCATTTTGTCTCAAATCTTTGTCAGCCATATACATCCCTCTATACGACCAGTTTGTTATGGAGCGGTATAAATCAGCCAGACGCCGCCCAATAGGACTAATACACCGCAGATCTTTTTAACAATTACCGCTCCTTTTGATTTTTCGTTCCAGTTCATATAACGTTGCACAACTTCGGTAAAAGTTCCGGCAAAGACTATCACCGAACAATGTCCGATTCCATAAGTCAATAGCAATAAAATCCCGTAAGCAAGATTGGTCGAAGCCAGCTTGAAAGTAATGCCGAGCATCGGTGCCATATATGCGAAAGTACACGGACCAAGTGCAATCCCAAATACCAGGCCAAGTATAAAGGCTGCGAGCATTCCTTTGCGCTTCATTCCAACCTGCCCAGGCCCTGACCATGGCATAGGTATCACGCCAAGAAGATGTAAGCCTACAACAAAGAAAATCAGAGCCATAAAATGGTTCCCATATTTACCGACATCGCCCATCATTCTGCCTGCGGCAGCGGTTATCACCCCAATAACCGCAATAGTTATCAGAATACCCGCAGCAAAAAGCGTAGAAATCCAAAAAGCTCTCTTTGTAGAGATTCTCCCCTGCTCATCGATAAACCCGACAATTAGCGGAATGCTGGCCAGATGACAAGGACTTAACAGAATACTCAATATACCCCAAATAAGAGATGCAGGAAGAGCAATAAACCAAGCTTGTTCAACTGCTCTGGTAAGTTGTGTAAAAAGTTCCGGCATATTTTATTTAACTCCCATTTCAACCAACTTCTTTGAAATCTGATCCTTTGAGAAAAACCCGGTATGCCGAAAAACCTCTTTTCCAGCCTTATCAAAGAAAATCTGTGTTGGTATAGAATAAACATTGTATCGGGAGGCAAGAATCTGTTCTTTTCTGGCTTCAAGATACGTTATATTGACGGTTTTGGCGTATTGCGATTTAAGAGAATCCAATACAGGCAGCATTTTGTCTGCCCCGCAGCAACTGGCCGCACTGAAAACCGCAAGCGTAGGTTTACCATTATCGCGAACTTTATCCAGAGGATTATCCTTTGCCAGCCCAGCCTGCTGTTTTACCCATGCAGCGAAAACCATTATATCAACCCTTTGCCCCAGCGTCCGTATGTGCTCTGTAACAAGACGCTGTTTTTTCTCCTGCAGAACATAAGGGCCGATCCGATCCTTAACCTTCTCAAGCGGTGTACCACAAAATACACTTTCGTTTTCAACATAAAATTTTTGTATATCCTGCTCTGCAACAGTTACCTTTTCTGTAAGCTGTTTTATGTAGTTGTCTATAAGTTTTTTGGCGTCCTCACCTCCGGGGTTTTTGCGGTCTTTTTCGCAACTTGCAGCAGGAGTTTGTCGGTTGCTTCCTGTTCGAGCACAAAGAACATGTTTTTTTGCAGCGACTCTCGCAGTTGTGTGGGCTGAGCTTCGATACGTTTGTTGATGTCTTCAAGCATTATTTTAACATTTTCAGCTTTCAAGAGAACGCTTTTGGCAAGTTCGCCGGTTTTTGCAAAAGTTAATACTCCGGAAGCCAGATTAGGATAAATTTCTTCAATAGTCCTTGCCGGCTCTGTCTTTTTTACTTCTGCAGAAACAAGTGCGCTAACAGGGAAGATTATTGAGCAAATAACCGCGATTTTAATCACTTTTTTCATTTTCATTGTCCTTTCTTAAGATTAATGCCTAATTCTTTCCACTTGGATAAAATGTCTTCTTTCGAGAAGAAACCTTCGTGTCGAAAAAGTTCTTTGCCGGCAACGTCAAAGAATATTTGAGTGGGAATAATTTTAACTCCATATTTTTTCGCTTCGTCAGGATTCTTCCAAACGTCGATGAATTCAAGATTAAAAATCCCGGCATAATTTTTTTTAAGCTCTTCAAGGATAGGAGCCATCATTTTGCAGGGAATACATTTGCCTGCACCGAGGTCAACCAATCGGGGTAGCGTTTTAAGATTACCGGTGGTTTTGGATTGCGAATCTGTCCTTTTATTTTCTTTGATGGCAATTACCGCACCCACTATGAGTATCAAAATTAGAACTATAACGATTTTTGTGTACTTGTTCATAACTGGTTAACCTTTAACTTAAGCTGGGTTAATAATTTTTTCAATATCTGCCGGCGACGGTACTTTGCCAACTATTTTGACGTGGCCATCGACAGCTAACGCCGGTGTCATCATCACGCTAAACGTCATGATTTCGTTAATATCTGTAACCTTTTGGATTTCATATTCGATTCCCAAAGCCTTAGCAGCAGCTTCAGTGTTTTCCGCTAACTTTTTGCACTTGGGACAGCCTGTTCCTAAAACCTGTAATTTCTTCATTGTCAAATCCTCTTAAAAAAATGCTCCAAAAATAATTCCTGAAATTGTAGCCATTACAATAACAAGTAAAACAAAAACAATAGTCTTTTGTGTCCCCATTACTGATCGGATAACCAGCATGTTCGGCAGCGACAAAGCAGGCCCTGCTAAAAGTAACGCCAAGGCAGGTCCTTTGCCCATTCCGGCTCCTATCAAGCCTTGTAAAATTGGTACTTCCGTAAGCGTGGCAAAGTACATAAAAGCACCAGCTACGGAAGCAAATAGATTGGCCCATATTGAATTGCCGCCAACGGCGGTTGTTACCCAGGCCGATGGAATAATACCTTCGGTTTCGGGCCTGCCAAGAAGGAAACCTGCAATTAGTACACCGCCCAGAAGAAGTGGCAGGATTTGTTTTGCAAACCCCCAACTCGCTCCAACCCACTGGGTGAGTTCGGCTTTCTTAAACCACATCGCTAACATAAAAATCAGAGCTAGGCCCAAAATTGCGGTTACTATCCATTTAGCAGAATAGATTTGAAACCATATGCCGACATTGGTTGTCGGCCTGACCCAGTTGGCAAAAACCAGAATGCCGACCATGCTGGCAAAATAAACACCTGTTTGCGTAAGCGATCTTTGTAGGACTGTATCCGGCATGGCTGTCTGGTTATTAGCTTTTTCGACTTCTTCTTTGCGGTAAATCAGATGCATAACAAGGCCGATGACGATACTGAAAACAATCGCTCCCATCGCCCGGGCGATTCCTAACTCAAGGCCGAGAATTCTTGCGGTCAGAATTATCGCTAAGACATTGATAGCCGGCCCGGAATACAAAAACGCGGTTGCAGGCCCTAATCCTGCTCCCATCTTGTATATACCTGCAAATAGCGGCAGCACAGTACAGGAACAAACCGCCAGGATCGTCCCCGAAACACTTGCAACGCCATAAGCCAATACCTTGTTGGCTTTGGCCCCCAAGTATTTCATTACCGAAGCCTGACTTACAAATACAGAAATAGCACCAGCTATAAAAAAGGCCGGCACCAGGCATAACAATACATGCTCGCGGGCATACCACTTAACAAGATACAATGATTCCGTAACTGCACTGTTAAAACGGTCAAAGCCTATCGGCAGATAAAAACAGCCAATAAATACAGCAATAATAGCCAGCAGTTTTTTCCATTCGTTTTTGGCGTCCATCAAAAACTCCCGAAACTATAAGCTCTTGAGTAGTTTTTCATTTTCTTTGGCCCGCTGCTTTAAACAGGCGGTAATGCACGAAAAGAAGTCAAGAATACAGGGCGTTTTAAGCTTGTAAATGACCTTAAGTCCTTTTTTGCGATACTCCAGCACACCAGCATTGACCATCACAGAAAGATGACGTGATACATTCGACCTTTCTGAGCCAACGTGTTCAGCAATATCACATACACACTGCTCGCCATCTTTGAGAAAATCCACGATAGCTATTCTTAATGGATGAGCTATTGCCTTTACGATTTCAGCCTGTTTTTCAAACAATAATTGTTTTTTCTGAGTTATCATATTGCCTCCTGATCTACAATACTATATGTCTATATACTCACATAATAGCTTACGGTTCATATTTAATCAAATGTTTTTTTGATAGTCTGATGGCCACATTCAGGATAGGGCTTTAAGAAGCAATTATCCGGTTTTTAAAGACAAGGAAAGCATTTTCTTGAGTCTAAACTGTTTAATCAGGTGAAATCCTGTAGCTTGTTCGGTAAAGTATAACAAACAAACTGTATTCTCTTCCGAGGGACGGCTGGAATCGCAGCTTTTGCGTAAATTGTGAAAACACACAAATTTTCATGAACAGATATACCCCTTGTGGGTATAATAAAAAGAAAGTGCAAAAGGGACGGAAAATGAAAAAACACCCAGACCATGCGGGTAATCTGGTAGCATTGCGGCGAATCGAGGGCCAGATCCGCGGTATCCAGAAAATGATTGAAGACCGCAAATACTGCATTGATATCCTAACTCAGATACAAGCTGTAAAAGGTGCTCTTGACCGCGTAGAAGAAAAGATTTTGAAAAAGCACTTCCAACATTGTATAGTAGAAGCTGTAAGGGGTAGTTCTGAAGAACAAAGACAGCAGAAGCTCGATGAAATACTAAAGCTGATACATAAAACACGCAGGGGGTAAAATATGGCCGTAAAAAGGCAGCTTATTTTAACTTTGGCATTTACTTTTACAAGCTGGCTGCCAGTGATTGCTCACGCTGAAAACTTTTATAAAGAAGCCGTAATTATTGGCGGCTACTCCGATAAGGATGGGTGGGTTGGCAAAAAAGATATGATGTTGAAAAATTCGGTTGGCTTTGAATACTACAGAAAATTCTCAGATGAATATGGCGATTTTCTTACCCTCGATCTTCAGATGCGGTTGGCCTATGATTCCACAGAAGATTCACAAGATGCATTTGGAATTGAAATTCATAACGCCTGGCTTGAATACAAGTTGGGATTGGGCAAATCAATCAGATTAGGGCATTTCGATCCTGCGTTTGGTCTTGAGCCTGTTTTGGATACGCACGGAACTCTGCTTCAAACCCTTGCATCCAAAAACATAGGCTTCAAAAAGGATTGGGGTATCGGGTATAAAGGTTTGTTAGTAGATTTTGATTACCAGATTGCTGCTGGACTTGGCTCAGGTATGGGTATACGGAAAAAAGACGATAACTTTCTTTTGACAGGCAGAATAAGTACGCCACAAACAAAGGACACTCAGATAGGTCTGTCTTTTCTGTATGGTCAGACACTCCAAAGCAGCCAATCATGGACAATACCAGCCCCTGACTTGGTAAGTAATAAAAGTATCAGGAAAAAAAGAATAGGTGTGGATTTTCAATGTCCATTAGGGCTTTTCGACTTTAAGGCTGAGATAGCAACCGGTGATAATGACGGCAAGACGGTTGCAGGAGGTCTGGCTGAAGTGGGCTATACCGTTCCTGAGCAACAAAACCTGAGGTTAAAGATGCAGACTATGTACTGGTCAAATGAATGGGAAGAGAAAAATGCTTGTGATCTGATAGTAGCACCGGTCATTGAATACAAGCTCAGTTCTGTAACAACGGTTCGGCTGGGTTATTTCCACGATATTTATTCGAGCAGCGATGAAGACAAAATGGTTGTACTGCAATTTTATTATTTTGGATTGTAATGGGAGCAAAAATGTACACGAAAACAATTTTAATAGTTTCAATAATACTTTTGTGTGGCCAAAATACATATGCCGCAGTGGGATGCACATTAAATGATCCAGACCGTGACATAAAAAGGCTGTTTCCAAAAGCAACAAATTATAAAACGGAATTTATTACTATCAAAGAACGCGGCGATAAAAAACTGGCCGAAGAAATCGAAGCCAAGCTGAAAGATAAACTCGAACCCGTATATGAATCATTGGATGTGCCATACGCATATTACACTGTTCTGAAGGAAAAAGAAGTTATTGGGCATGTTCACGGCGTAAACCAGAAGGGAACTTACGGCGGGATGCAATTGATCCTCACAACGGACCTCAATGGTATAATCATCGATTTTTATTACCAAAAAATAACCTCACCCGAATCGAAGAAATTCAGGGATAAGAAATTTACCGAGCAGTTTATTGGTTTGAGCTTAGCTGATTTTTACACCAAGGACCTGACAAAGAGTATTAAAGACCCCAGCCAGGATAGCGCAGCGGATTATCTTGCTACGCTGCGGGGAATAAAAAAGAATCTGATTCTCTATGATGAATTTAAGTTGAATAATAAATATGATAAATATTTTTACACTGATAAAAAGGAAGGTGAGGGCAAAAATGAAGACAAGAAACAAAATTAGCTATATTTGGCTTGCTTTGATTTTGATATTTTTAATATCCGGCTGCGGGAAGAAAGAGGCGGATAAATACGGACAGGCGATACAAAACCGCTCTGTCACAAAAATAGAGGCGATACTAAAGACTCCAGCCGATTTCGATGGCAAGACCGTAACCGTTCAAGGCAAAATCATACGTGAGTGTCCAACAGGATGCTGGTTTGAAGTTAAGGAAAATTCCGCGATAATCTACGTAGACCTTAATCCCTCGGCCTTTGCGATTCCGCAGAAAGTCGCAAAGACGGTAACTGTTGAAGGAAAAGTATCGGTTCGTAATAACCAACCTATGCTCATTGGAACAGGAGTTGAAATAAAATGAATGTCACATCGATTGCATATAAAAACCTCAAAAGAAAAAAGATTCGCTCGGCACTTACTATTGGCGGTGTTGCTATCGCTGTGGCCGTGCTGGTGAGCCTATTGGGTTTTGACAGAGGCTATCAGCAGTCTCTCGCCGGCAACATTGACAAGATGGGTTATCAGCTTCTGGTAACAGCAAAGGGCTGTCCATACGAAGCAGCGACACTGATGCTCAAAGGCGGCGGAGGCCTTAGGTATATGGAGCAGGATGTTTACGACAAGATACGCAGCGATCCACGTATTGACAAGATAACTCCTCAGCTAGTCTCCACGGTCTATGACCCAGACAGATTGCAGGGCCAGGGTGGTTTTTCCATGTATATGGGGATTACCGATTCATATCTGGAGCTTAAGCCCTGGTCTAAGTTTAAATCCGGCCAATGGTTTACCAGCGAGACGGCTGAAGAAGCCATTATGGGCTACGAGGCCGCAGAAGTAGAGCAGCGGCTGGTGGGCGATAAGATATTCATTCCGAATATCAACAAAGTCCTGACGGTTGTCGGAATATTCGAAAGAACAGGCACACAGGACGATGGTATTATTTTCCTGCCTATCAAGATGACACAGCAGATTTTTTCGCTGCCGAACAAATTAACCGGCGTTGGGATAAAGCTAAAAAATATACAGGATATAGGTAAGTTTGAGGAAGATTTATACAACGAGCCGGGCATCCAGATTATCAGTATGGCCCAGGTCAGGGGAACAATTCTAAACCTCATTTCATCAGCTAAAGTTCTGGCAAATTCAGTAGCCGTTATCGCTGTTTTTATCGCAGTCATCGGTGTTGTTAATACCATATTGATGTCGGTATTCGAACGAACAAGGGAAATCGGTGTTATGAAGGCAATCGGCGCTTCGGCAACGGACATCTTTAAGTTGATATGGACCGAAACTATTCTTGTTTGCGCTGCCGGAGGAATTTTAGGAAGTGTTTTCGCATTGTTAGGAAGCGGCATTGTGGAACATATAATAAAGACAATATTGCCCTATGCCCCGACCGGCCGGCTGGTACTGATTAAACCCGGCCTGTTATTGGCAGCCTTGCTCGGAGCAATAGTTCTGGGGATTATCTCGGGCATTTATCCAGCATGGCGGGCATCATCGATGAGGCCGGTCGAAGCAATCAGGACGGGAGAATAACCAATGAGCGAGCTAATAGTTAAAGCGGAAAAACTGACAAAAGTTTATAAGCTCTTTGCCGAAGAGATAGCAGCAGTTAATAACGTTGATTTGGAAATTACCGCCGGCGATTTTATTTCGATAATGGGGCCTTCCGGTTCAGGCAAAACAACCCTGCTGGATATGATAGGCTGCCTGGACAGCATAACAAGTGGGCGACTTGAAATTTTAGGTAAAGACGTATCTGCAATGGCCGAAAGCAAATTAGTAAACGTCCGGCGGGGAAAAATCGGTTTTATATTTCAGGATTTTTCTCTTATACCAACACTTACCGCTCTGGAAAATGTCCAGCTTGCCTCATATTTTGCGGGCAATTCTCAAAAAACACAAAAATTAACCGTCTTTTTAGAAAAAGTCGGCCTGACCCACAGGGCCAACCATCTGCCAAAGCAACTTTCCGGCGGAGAAAAACAAAGAGTCGCAATAGCCAGGGCATTAGCAACTCAGCCGAAGTTTCTGTTAGCCGATGAGCCGACAGGACATCTGGATACGGAAAATTCACTGGAAATATTGAACGTTTTTAAACAACTCAATCAGGAGGAAGGTTTAACTATTATTGTAGCCACGCATGACCAGAGGCTTGGCTCACAAACCAAACGAATAGTATACCTTCAGGATGGAAAGATAACACCATCTTAGAAGCAAAAATCCTGTACAGAAACTCTTCCAAGAAAACTTAAGCATCATTTTTGCAACCATTGCTCGATTGGTAATTGATTTACAGATTGACGAAGCACAGGATCAACATTCGTATAGACTTTATTTGTGAGATTCGGAAAGGAATGCTCCAGAAGCCTTTGAGTAACAGCAGTTGAAACTCCATTCTGTGCCAGTAAAGAGCAGAACGTCTTCCGCAAATCATGGAATTTTAAATCTCTCAATCCGGCCTTTACACAAACTTTCCGCCATATCCTATGATTGAATTTAGTCTTAAACAATTTTTCTTGGCCAATATAAAGCCAAACCTTTCTCATAATATTATTCTATCGTAACAATAGGGGTGTGAATCAAGCGGAAACGGAGGCTGAGAATCAGCCAAATCAGTAACATTTTGGAGAGTGCGCCAAGGTAAGCTGTTGTGAATTAGCTGGACAATCCAGCCTGGCCAAAGGTTAGCCACTAGGCCAGAACTGAACTTAAT
>JAFGRL010000080.1 GCA_016935195.1 Sedimentisphaerales bacterium | reverse complement strand
TCTCTTTTTTTGGCGTTTCTTATACAACATTACTCTTGCTTTGCGAAACCGGCCCAATCTTTGGTTTAGTTTGTAGATCATCACTTATGAAGTATCTGCATCATTGATTGACTCAAACAACAACATTGCAATCGCGACAGCCGTTGTCCAAAAACTCATCTGCCCTCTGGCCGTCTGTGTAACATTCGAGGTTCTGATGATCAGGCCGCTGGCTTTGTAGACCTGCTCTTTTTCAGACCATGCTTTATCTGGATCGACTTCAAGCCCGAGCGTTGTCCCGAGCATGTCTGCCGCCAAATCCTCGGACAAGTCGGATGCTTCTGCCTTGTTCATCCCATGACCGTGAACTTCGCTGATGTATCCCCATTTGAACCGATCCTTTGGAACGGCGATGCCTATGGATGAAGCGATTAGACGACCATGCTCATCCGTGTCCGACCTCGCCATAACGCAGTAAGATATCTGACCAGGGATCAGTGCTCTCAATCCCTGGTCACGGCTAATAATCTTACACTTCGGTGGCAGTATAGATGAGACTTGAACCAGGTTCTGTTGGGCGAGGCCGGCTTGCCTCAGCGCTTCTTCGAATGATTTCAACTGATATCTGTGTCGTCCAACCCCTTTAGTCAAAAATACTTTAGCCGGAACCAAATTATTCATAGCAATTCCAAATGAGTCCCTATTACGCAGTTGAATTTTTAAGAACATCCGTGGACTTTGCTTTGCCACCTATATTGTATAGTCTGGATGCAATATTGTGAGGTAAACCAATAACGAGTTGACCTCTTTCAATACCTCCATATTCTCTGGAATCAGGGCAGCCGAAAGAGATACTGATGCATTGTCCAAGATAACTCCTGACTGCCACGTTTCCACATACAGACATGAAGCATGAGACCTCCACACGCAGATTATTACTGGTCATTTTTTGCCAATCCCTAACCATTTTCATCGCTGATTCCGGGCTGACATAACTTATGTAAACATCTCCCTCAATATTCGTGCCGAGGTAAATACTAATAATGTTTTTATTGAGAACCGGCACACTTCTTATCAAATCAAAGGCAATATCTTGGTTCATGCCTGTTTTTTGAGATAAAATTTTAGCTAGTTTTATATCATTGTTTTTCAGCCAGCCAAAGCATCTTCTTGCACCATCACAGCACACATTATTGAAGGATAGCGAGACGTTCTTCTTTTGCGCCTTATGTACAGCTTCACAGAACCTGATTGGTTCAGTGTTAGCTGAGGATATTTGTTCCTGAAACTTAATTGCAACCCAATCGGAACTGCTAATTTGAGACAATCCCTTACAAATGTGATTCAAAGTCGTTTGCCCATTTGACATAATGTATATGGTACGCTATTGAACGCAGATTTTTCCCCCTGATTAAAGAATTTACCTTTGGCTGTGGCTTTGACTTTCCCATCCTGGACGATCTCAGCTTCCAACAGGCATAAAGAATGGGAAAACCTCGTAATGTTCGCGGAGACTATCGCCTGTTGATTTGTGACAACTGGATGCCGGAACTTTGTCGTCATCTCGGCCGTCACGGCAACCTGCCCGCGTGAAAACATACAATGGCACATAGCACCATCCAAAATCGAGGATACTATTCCGCCATGCAAGATTCCCGGGTAACCTTCGAGATCTTCATCACACATAAACCTAGCGGTAATGCCTCCATCCTCTTTGGAAATGAACTCTAACTGCAAACCATTCGTGTTAGATGGACTGCATACAACACAATTCGGATGGACTCTAGCACTAATATTGTTAACGGAATTATGCTGCACTATTGATGCTCACAATTGTTTCCTCGCATATTCTTTTAACACCGCTTTAAGGGTAATAACAGCCAGCTTTGCACAATGTTTATGTTCATCAGGAAGGCCTTCGAAGTAGTTATCGATATCTTTGGGTTTTATTTTAAATGCGTTTTCAATTGATTTGCCTTTTGACATTCTCGTTACATAGCTTGAACAGGCGATTGTAGCTCCGCAGCCATTAGTCCAAAACTTTATGTTTTTTATCTTGCCGTCTTTGACGGATAAGTACATCTCGATGGTATCGCCGCAAACACCGGTTACTCTGGCATAGCTGTCAGGAAAGTCCATCTTCCCGATATTTTGAGGATTAAGCAACTCGGATTTAAGCTTCTCAGAAATACCCTCCAATGTAGAATTTTGAATAGGGTCTACCATATTCTCATTTTCTATCACAGGCATTCTCCCTTTATAAATCGGATTCTATAAAATCTGTTGAGCTTATTCTCAAAGGAACATATGAACTTTGTACTAAATTAATGGTCGCAGATGTTCTCTCCCGTCTCTAATGTGTTTTGTAAGTATGCTGATACAAGCTCTTCCGGCGAGCCGGCCGATGCGCCTATTACAACCTTGATATCATTCTGTGTAAACAGTTGCTGTGCTCTCTGTCCCATGCCGCCGGCTATAATAACGTTTACGTTATTCTCATGTAACCATTCCGGCAGAACTCCGGGGGCGTGGGCAGGTGGAACTGCATCATTTCTATTAATGGTCTTCTTGAGACTGTCATCAACATCGAAGATTGCAAATTGGTCACAATGGCCGAAATGCAGGCTTAATTTGCCCTGTGCTAATGGTACTGCTATGCGCATTTTTTTGTCTCCTGTTTGTAAAGATTGATTTGCGGTTAATTCCTGAGCGTTGGTATCAAGCTCGAGTATGGGATTCGATATATTTTCGAAAGCGTTTGCCGTTTGACTTTGACTATAATGTCGTACGAATGGTCTGCCGGAGTCACAGGCTTTTACGATTTGCGGATCTATGGGAATCCTGCCAAGGAAGGGTACTTGCATCTGGTTGGCCATAATTTCGCCGCCGCCGGACTTGAAAACGTCTGTTTTTCCACCACACTTTGGACAGACAAAACCACTCATATTTTCCAGTACACCGAGAACAGGCAGTCTGAGATTCCGGCAAAAGGTGATACATTTACGAACGTCTGACAGTGCCACTTCCTGGGGAGTGGTAACTACAATCGCTCCGTCGGCATTTTCCAAAAGCTGGACAATCGAAAGCGGCTCATCTCCCGTGCCGGGCGGTGAATCGACAATAAAAAATCCAAATCGCCCCAATCCACATCTTTTAGAAATTGCTTTATCATCTGGTATTGCATCGGCCCTCTCCATATCACGGCATCTTCACTGCCACGTAGTAAAAACCCGATAGACATAACTTTCAGGTTTTCCAGCATTTCAACGGGCAAGAGTGTATTGCCTACTGCCTGGATAGACTTTCCTTCAAGGTTAAGAATTTTCGGGACACTTGGGCCGTGTATATCAATGTCGAGCAGCCCGACGTTCTTGCCGGATAGAGCAAGTGAGACCGCCAGATTTACCGCCACTGTACTTTTGCCCACACCTCCTTTACCGCTGAGGATGAGTATTTTGTGCTTTATCCGTTTTACCTTATGCCTGATTTGCTCCTGCTCGGCCTGCATTTGTTCCTGCTTGTTTTCGTCAATTTGTAAAATACTGCTTTCTTTTGCCATAGTTGATTTTCCCATTATTCAATATTAGAATTGTCTATCGTTATTAACTTGGGGACAAGCATTAGAAATTTTTGTAACCATCACCACCTGATATTTCTCGGTCAACTGTTCAAAAGCTTCCTGAACAGATTTAAATAGGTCTTTACACTCTCCTGAAACAGAGCTGCTCATCGGGCCAGTTTGAACTTCAAATCCGTGTGCCTGAAGAGTTCGGCAGAATTCGTCTATCGGGCCTGAAAGCTCAGTCGTTTTAAGTGGATACACACTTATTTCCGCTTGTACCTTCATGGCTGAACCTTAGCCGCAATAAAAGCACCGCACCGGCTGTTAACAAGTCGGCCGGCAAGTTCAAAAACCGGCGCCAGCGAGAGCAGCCACTGATGCCGGGGAACAAATCCGTCCATCAACATCTGGACCTGACCCAAAGGCTCCAGAAGTGCCCTCAACTTCTCAGGTGAAAACAAGTTGGCTGAAGCATATGGACTGCCCGTCTCGTTTTTTCTTGCTTGATTATATCCGGAAAGAGCATTCAACACTCCAAACAGTAGCTTGCCTTCTGGTTTTCGCACACAACGAGCCATTTCAGCTATCATTGCCTCGGG
>JAFGRL010000079.1 GCA_016935195.1 Sedimentisphaerales bacterium | reverse complement strand
CAAAAACCAACCGCAGATACGTGGATTTTTCCGGCCACAGAGAGCTCCGAGCACCCAGAGAAACAATTAGAAACTTGTGCCCGTGAAAACGGGTATCGACAATCGTCAATGACAAAGGCTGCCCCCATTTTTTTCGAGGTTGCTGACAATCAGCCTTTGTTTCCCGGCTTTTGTATTTTCTACCTTTTGAATGTAGATGATTTTTATATCGAACAGTTTCCCCATTCGGCTGATCTGTTTCTCCAGGAGTAACTTTTCGATGTCCTCGTTATAAGAATCCCTGCGCACAATATGTAATTCAAGCACCCCCGGTCTATTCTGAACAAACTGATAAGATTCGACATGATCCCACACAAACGGGTCGATCCTGATATTGGTTGCCGGAACGCGGTGGCCATTGAGCGTTACCAGCGTTTCCTGCTTTCTCCCATCCAAGCTCAGAATCGTCCCATTGGCATTTAACTTGCCCAAATCCTGTGTTCGATACCTTATCAGCGGCATCGTCTTGACAAAAAGATTTGTACCGACTATTTCCGACAACCCATATTCCGAGGCGGCGATTTCAGTGTACGAATAAGTCGGAACCAGCTTATATTGAACCTCACCGTTCTCCAGCTCACCATTGGCGATTGCAGCTCTTTCCGACTGGCCATAGCCGACATGCACAGGCCCGAACACCTCTTGAAGAAGTGATATTTGCTCTGGAAATACCTGCTCCGAGCACAACAATACCCCCTTGACCGGTAGTTTCATACCTGCTTTCCGAAATCCCAGAGCAACCGCCACCCAAGCCGACGGAAAGCCATGAAGAAAGCTCGGTCTAAGACGGCACAAAGTCCGGACCACCTGCGGCATCCATTCAGATGTTGTGTGATCGCAATTAAGATACACCCGGCGAATGCCATAACCAAATGGACCATCCTTATAATCACGGCGTGTATTTGCATTGGCCTGAACAAGCAAGGCCCATGGATTATAGCCAAGCCGATACCATGGATACTCTACATAGGCACGCTCAATACCCAGTTCACGCCGGTTATAGAACACTCTGATACCCTGACCGGTAGAACCTCCGCTTGTCTTTGACAGCAGTGAATCAGACCTGTATTTATTGGAGATGAACTTCTCAGGAGAAGCCATTACAGTAGCTTTATCGAGATAATCAAAATGCTGAAGAGCTTCATACGCGTTGTCGGCGCTTATACTATCAACATTTATCTGATAATTCTCCCGATAGAAAGGAACTGTTGTCAGCGCATGTTTGAGCAGACTACATAACGCAGCTCTTTGATAACGCTCAACATTGATTTGACCTTCCTCAACTTGCCGGCACAAACGGATATGCCGGGAATAAACTTTGCCGAACATCAAGTACCGAGGCATCCAATCACAATAAGACCGAAAAGTTGACTTATACCTATTGGCAATTGACATGATTACTCTCAATGCTTCGATTGACTCGACACTCCCCATATACACTTCACTGAACCACCCCTGCAGACTTCAATTCTCATAATATCGTAATTTCATCTCAATTTCAAGCTGGTATTCCCAAATCATAAACCGAGGTCATGATGGATCCTCTCTGGTTCTGTTCCATTCCACCATATTGACCTGTAGAGTCGTCCAGTGGTCGATATCGGGACGGCTGAACTCGTGGTTTTTTTTCAGCTTGCCTGTTTCTTTGTAACCGAAGTTCTTTTTGTACCATTCGATGGTCTCGGGAATGTCGGCATTTGTAGTAAGGATTTCGATTCCTTTTTCGAGCATGTCCTCCATGCGGCGGAGCTGGAGGCGGTAGCCGATACCCTTGCTGCGGCAGTTCATATCGACGGCCATGAGCTCGGTTTTGGCTTCCGTTTTCGAAAGAATTTTGTATCCACAGAATCCGACTACCTTGCCATTGATCTTGGCGACAAAGTAATTCTCATAGGTCAATTCAGGCATTTCCTGTGAAGGGATGTGGTGCATATTAACCTGCTTTAGGATGGCCAGGATAGCAGCTCTGTCCTGTTGCTTTGCCTTTTCGATTATCACATCCATCAGGGATTCCCCATATAGACTTCATTGGACCGTTTTTGCGGACTCCAAAGCATATTACTTGATTTACGACAAGATGCCCATTGCAGCATAAAAAATAGCCTAGTTATTTTCATGCTCGGGGCTTTACTGGGGACCGTCACGCTACACGTGGCTGTTGCCAGTTTAATGGCGGCTTATAATATAAAGAACGATGTCTTTTTTTATAGCCTCCATCTCAAATCGATACCATTAGCAATAGCCCGGATTATAAACCAGCTATAGCAATACTATCATAGCATAAATAAGTGCAAAAACCAACCACTGATTACGTTGATTTTTCTGGCTATGTGGAACACCGAGTACTCAGCCCTGTGTGTAGTCGAAGGAGAACAAATAGTTTTGTAGGGTGGCGGCTCTGCCCCACCGGTCTTAAAAAAATAGTAAATCGACAATCGAAAATAATAAATCGGTATCTACCCCCCCTTATTTGTCCTGATCCATTTTGATATTATATTTTACAGCTTTATCATTAATATCTGATTTCAATATCTTAGCCTTAGCTTTTACGTCAGATTCATCTACTTTTTCGCTCAAAATTTTTTTCTTCGTTTCTTTTATTGCCTTGTTAATCAATTCAACTGGCATCCTTGCACAGGCTTTGCAGAAAAAACTCATTGATCGTCCATCATTATAATTACCGAGTAATTCTTCCACCAATGCCTGTCTTTCTTTCTGTTCTTTTAGCCAGCTTTTCAATCCGGATTCTTTAATCCGGCGTAAATTATCGAAGGCTGGAATCCATTGGGCAACTTTTCTTCTTACAAAGATTTCGCAGCTAAATACCTCTTCACATTCCGTACAAGTCTCAAATCTGTGCTTTTTCACACAACAATTCCAGATACTGCACCATGAATGTTGCTCTCCCAATCGACAGCCAACACATCTGCTCGGCGCTTTTGACTGGTACTTGCTGCATAATCCACAATATAACCCGCAGCACCCAATGAGATTTTTTGCTTCGCTATTTTTCATTTTTCCAAAAGTAAATCGACAATCGACAATCGTAAATCGTAAAAGCTATCCTTAGTTTCAAACTTAGTTTCCAAAAATTAAGCATTTCAAAAAATTTCAATTTGAGTTATGTAAATTTAAATCCTCTACCTACGATTGCCCAGGCATCAATGCTGGTACACATTATTATTCACGTGCTCTCATAGTCACAGGTAGCTTGCTCCCTTCAAGAGCTTTATTATGATATGACAGAGTCTGTTGACTTGCCACAGGCATATTATCAAGAACCCAGGCTGGATCACGGACTGTTTCTGCTTCTCTTTGTCTTTGGTTTCTGTCCTTTTGGATGCGCTCTTTTCTTTTGGCCTCTACCTCGTCCGCAGGCCTAACTTTTCCCCAGCAATGCATACATAATTGGCCGGGTGGGCAGTTAGCATAATACAAACTTCCACGACACTTGACAAGTCCCTTGCCTACGAAGATTGTGTCTATAGTTTTGTTACCCTTTTGCATGTAAAAGACATGACTATCCTTAAGCTTTACGCGTTTCTCATGGGGATTAATTTTTCTATTACAATAACAGCAATGAAGTTCCTTCTTTTGCCTGCTAAATAATGTACGCAACCATCCCATTTCTAACCTCCTTTTGGCCTTAAAGTAATTAAATTTATTAAAGAAAGCGGAAAGAAAGCAGAGATCGGCACTTAGACACTCTAACAAAAACCAGATTGTCATTCCGAGCAACCAGGCTGTGTCGCAATTTAATTTGCGGAGGATCTCTTTTTGCCGGCCATAGCATTAAAAATGCACCCTTT
>JAFGRL010000078.1 GCA_016935195.1 Sedimentisphaerales bacterium | reverse complement strand
GTTTAAGAACCGAAAGGCCCTGCAAAATGGCAGGGCTTTTTTTATGTGTATACTGCACACCGATTCTTTTGCCGCCACTCGACTATGTCATTGCCACGGCCTGCAGACCTCACAATGATAAGGCTACTTGTATCGGTAATGGGATTTCTGGAGAGAATCCGAAGGGATTCAACATGAAAAGAGCAAGGGAAAACAACCTATAAATAAAAAGGGTGTCGAGTTTTACGACACCCTTTAGTTTCTTGTTTGCCTTAGCGCTAAAACAGACAAAGTCAGAACTTATGCACTTTTCCTTCTGCGAAGCAGCAAGCCATCACGCCTATTTAGGCACACAGGCAGGGTTTGAAGGATTTGCGATACAATCAATCAGCCAGTTTTCGGCTATTACGGCAAAATCCAGCATATCGACTTTGCAATCTTCATTAAGGTCGCCAGCCAAATCATATGGACAAATCGTAAACGCCGCATCCCCAGCCATTGCCGCCGCCCAACCACCGGCAAGACCGCTGCCGTGAAAAGATTCTTCGGTCAGCAGAAATTTAACATTGTAAGTACCGGCAATAAGGTTCAACCCGCCCATTGGTAAACGCTCCCATTCCCCGAATATGCCTACCGTTTGTTCTCCATAATCTGTATCGTAAGCAGTAGATGAAATATCGGCATCGAATGTAGAAGATACCACATGGCCATCGTTAACGTCGTCGGGACTGCGCTGACTGGTCTTGAATATTACATGGTAGCTGCTGTCGGCTACAAAATCAAATGAGGCGTCACCATTTGCATCAGTAATGAAATAATCCAACACTCGATATGCGCTATACCGATAGTGCAAACCTGTCGGACTTGACAAATCCTCTATGTCACGATGAGCATAATAAACCTCGTCATTAGGATTCGGTGATGAACCATCGCCCTTATTGTTAAGGTTCCCACCGTTCATCCATATGCCGCCATATATATCATGCCAGCCCCATATTTCCTGCCACCAGCGACCAGTTAAGCCAAGGCTTTCATTGCTACCAAAATCCTCCTCGGAGTCACCAATCAGCTTAAGCTGATAAGTGAAATTCGGTTTCATATTCGCAGCGGTCAATGTACCATGCAACATTGGGGTTTTTGTATAATAATCGATATGCACGCTTGCCTGAGTGTAGTTGTAGCTAATTTGGTAGCTGTAAGCATAAACCTGATCTGCCGAGTCCATCCAACGGTAATTACCCGAGGGGCTGGTAAGACCTGAATCGATATCTGCCAAATTCACACCGACCAGTGTTTCTCCAAAACCAACACCAGATAAAGTCAGCAAAAACATTATAGACAACCAATACAACACATACTTCTTAATACTCACCTTCATCACTCTCCATGTTTAGATAAGTAAAATCGATAAAAAAGAAAGGGCAAAGCAATTGTTGCAGGCTCAGGGATGGTATTCGCTTCAACACTGTCTATTGCTAATTGACCCCATAATTCTCGCCAAGCGGGGTCATCAACGGTTACATCAAGCCTCAATACCGAACCGGGAGTTCCGGTGTATGTATGAACATACCAGTCCTCAGTTCCGTTTTCGCCGTCATAGCTATCCCAAAATATATTGTCAACATAAAGGTTAAAGCTATCATTTATCGAGCCGTTGAGATGCCTGATTAGGAGGCTCGTCAGGTTGATTCCTGTGTGTTTTTCATTCAAAGATCAAAACAAGTTAATTTTTAAATATAATACTATCAAGGGCACAAGCTATTAATTACGGATATTGCCACGCAAGAGCTAATTCAGTAAAATCCAGAAAATTCACTATTTGGTCTTCATTAATGTCACCTTTGGTGTCTAAACCGGTATTAAGCCAGTTTTTGGTGAATAAATTAAGGTCGTACTCATTTATAAAACCGCTTCCATCGAGATCAATTTTAGGAAACAAATTGTCATTGAGAAAGGTCAAATCGCCGCCAATAAAATCAACATAAATATTGCCGGAGTAGTTACTATTCGCCCAAACATCGATACCTATTTCTTTCAAATCAGATAAATCGCCCGCTGTGGCAATTGGCCATGTCAATTCATACCAGAGACCTGGTTTTATGATGTCTGTTGCTGTATTGTAGGCATATGTCCAGCCACCGGTTGTTTTGTTGTATAGCTTTATACTCAGGTCACAGGGGTCAAAGCTCGCATTATCTTCAATCATTATTCTGGCAATTAAGTAATTATAGCCGTAGTCGGACACATTAATGCCAGCTATGGCTGTGATAATATCTTCTAATTCAGCACCTACCATAACCTTATCGCCAGTGTTGAATGAGCAATCAATCTTTACGGCTCCATCGCCTGTTAAGCTCCAAGTAGGAGTATCCACTCGTGTAATGCTATTTACCTGAGCACCTACTACGTCAGTTTTGGTAAAATCTTCGTCATTATATTCAAAACTCAGCAATTGGTGAACACCAGTAGAATTTAGCAAAGAGGTTTTGTTGGCATAATTCTTAATTATCTCAACAGTATTTGCATCATTTGGATTATACACTCCAAAACCGTCATAATTGGGATAGGAATCATGGTAAAGTATCCTGAAGTTTGTTCCATTTGCCAATTCTCTATTAGCTGTTTTCAAGTAGCTTTTAAACGATAAATTGCGGTCTTCTATGGTTGTATTACGGCCGAATTCATCCATGATCACAGGTTTGCCCAATGAAGCCTCTCTACGGGCATCACGGATATGATTAGCAATCCAACTAATACTCTGAGAATCAGTAAGAGCCCATTGGTCCTGATATGTGTGGAAACCTGCAAAACTAACATTGGCATCAGCATGCTGAAGAATGAAACCTGTGCCCTCATTATCCATCCATAAAACTCCACCCTTGGAGGTATTGCCGCTGTCATAGAATCCTTCCATTCCTGTGGTGACAAGCTGCTTGACCTCAATGGTATTCCTAAGGTAAGAGGAAGTGCTACTAATCCAATCAGACAGAGCACTGCCATTGCCTACGGTAGTATCCATTTGATAACGAGGTTCGTTGGCCAACTGCCAAGCCAGGATGGTTGGATCGTTTTTATAAATGCGTCCATTCATTGTATTAACTCTGCTAACCATATAAGAAATGAAATGTTTATAATCCTCTTGGGCTCCGGCGTTGGAGTAGAAATCTTCTCTGGTTCCGCCTCCGTTCCAGTTTACATATTGTTGCATGCCGCCATAGTCATCCCAGTAGTTCACCAGAGGAATGATAACACGGACACCATTTTGACTGGCTTTGCACAGAACATAATCGAGCATTTGGAAATTAGATTCGATAAAGTCACCTGCGTTTGGCCCCTGGAGTTTAGTGGTTTTACTCTGGTCATCGTTAAATCCCCAAAGCCGTAAAACATTAAGGTTCATTGCATTCATATCAGATAGGATTTCGTCAACAACAACTGTGTTAGTGTTATCGATCCCAATATAGTAGTTATTTGTGCCGGCATAAAACCATGGACGTCCATTATCTTTATTTTTTAACAATGTACCATCAGCAATAATGAAGCTGTTAATGCCTTCTGCAGATGGGCTGGTAGGGCTTGCAAGTATCGTCGCTTCACTGTTGCCGCCGGGTCCAGCCACTTCAAAACCTATTGCGCTGACTTCTGCCCTGTCAAAGTTATTTATCGATGTTGGCACACCATTGGTGCCATGTGTGTGTGGATCAGGATTGTCTTCTATGTTCCAGGGAGTAGCATAGTCAAAGTAAAGTGTTACAATTTTTCTCTGGCCGGGTTCGATTTGTGTCCACACAGATTGCCAGAAGGTATCGTTATTTGAATCATTAGAAGGCGTGCCGCTCGGACCAGTAAAACCCGTATTGATGAAAAGACTGACCGATATTGCTTCCGTATCGAGATTTACAAATGTCAGTGCATATGCTGAAAAATTGGAAAAGTCGCCATTAACATGGCTGGGTATTAATTGACCGTAAATTGTATCAACAGGACAATCATCTTTCAGGCCAGTGCCATTATCACTTAAGCCGGAAAAAACAAACTGGACTGCTGTGCCCGGTGCATCGCTGCGGCTTACGGTTCCGCCCCATCGTGTGGAGGAAAATTCACTGTCCAAAAGTTTGCTTTCAGGAATTGTAAAATACGCACATATCCCCTCCGAACACGCCAAAAGCAGGATTACAACTGCAAGTATGAGTGCTAAACCTGTCTTAAGAAACCTCGATTCCGCCATTTCGAAATACATATCAAAAGCACTTAAAGTCTACCAAACAAAGATAACTGCAATTCCTCAAAAGGCAAAAAAAGACCGGAAGTCAGTAACTAACTCTTCCGGCCTTTTTTGCTTACTTGTACTTCGTGCTCGCTATTTTTTGGGCCTAACTTTTTCGACGCCTTAAAAGGCCTAAACCACCAACGCCAAGCAATAACATTGTTGCAGGTTCGGGAACAATGTTAACATCAAACGCTTCACCTGAGCCGTATTCGCCAGAGTTGCCAGCATTGATACCTATTTTGAAACCAATATCGGTCACATGATTTAATAACTGAACAGTTGAACCAGTAATATAACTCTGACTACCATCATCCCATAATGCAGCATTAGTGAAATCAAGCGTCAGGGTTACCGTATCACCAGCACCGACCCATGTAACATTTCCAATGCCGTCCTGATAATAGCGATTGGTTTCTCCCATATCAGTCCAGCCTGTATTAATGTGAAGTGCAACCATAAAGGCTTTGTCCCCTGGGTTATTAAAAGTCATTGTGTAACCGGTATAACCACCACTAAGAAGATCGCCGCTATTTGCTGTCGCAGCCACAACACCAGCTTTTGCACTTGGAAGATCGAAATCGTCACCGATAGTCGTATCGACCCAACCACCATTATGGTTTATCAGTGTTATATTAAATACGGTCCCCGGGTCGCCGGCAATGTCAGCCCTACTGTTTAGATTACCATCGTCTCCATACATTGTGTTAACAAAATTGATCTCATCCTGCAACCCGGCGTCTTGGATTTCCCACAAAGTTGCTGATGCCACAGGACTCATAGCGAGCACAACAAGTCCTGCCATAAAAATTAGTAATTTTTTTCTCATACTCTACTCCTCCTCAAAACCAATAGTTAACATTTACAGAAGAGATTAAGCTGATGAAAGTAAAAGGGGAAAACTGAAAGAAAACCAAGATATCTTGACACATACCATTGAATCTCTCACTCCTCGCTATTGCCGTCGCGTATCTCACCACTCTCAACCTCTTCGCTCTCCATAGGCCGTAATGTAAAAAGACCTAACTGTATAAGTTCTAAAATACCCCCTCCATCCGAAAAGTCAAGGGATAATTTGTAAAAATCCTGAATTTTCTGAAAACTTTTTAGGTTTTCCCGGACTAACGCCCATTTTAGCCCAAAACCGCTATTACCTTACAGCACAACCATCTCTATATCACTTGGTTCGCTGGCTGGCCGACTAAAGTTACGATTTCAGCTTCCTTAGAATCACAAACAAAACAACGGAAATAATGCTAACCACGGTGCCGTAAATGAAAGTTATGCTCGGATTAATCTGCCATAGTAAACCGGCTATCAAACTCGCCGGCAGTGCCGCCAGACCTGTTGTGGTATGAAATGTTCCTAAAGCCGTAGCTCTTAACTCTTCTGAAGACAAATCAGACACATAGGCACGTTGATTGCCATCAACTATTGCGTAAACAATGCCGTAGAGCGCAAATAGAACTACAAATTCAATCAAAGAATTGGAGAATGCAAAACCGAAAGAAGTCAATGAAAAGAGCAGATAACCGGAAATGAGCACGCGGGAGTTGTAGTTGATGGAAGTTTTTTGAGCCTTCGGGCACTGTGCTATTCTGATTTCTATGTCAGTTAAAACCTCCGGCATAATCTTGCCTAAAATAACCGGCTCGGACATAACAAGCTCCCTGAATTAACATTCGAATTCAAGACCATAAAGGTTGTCAATAATGACTATACTAAATTCTATATTGTTTTGTAACTTTAGAACCTTAAATACAAAAACAGTTAAAATTTAGTATAGTCAGTATAGTCAGTATAGACAGTTTCTGCTGCCACCTCTGAATCCTCTTTCACTGCTAAGCCTAAATAGAAGGTCGTTCTGCCTCTGCCGAATCTTTTCTGTTCTTTTTTGACAGCAGGCAGGACTCTTTTTACCTCTTTTCCGAAGTTGGTGTTGTTCATTGGTCTAAAGCCGTTTCTCTCGCAGAAGTGGGTATAGCTTCGGTAAACCTCCTGGCAGGGCAGGCCTTCATACTGCAGAGACGCAACGTAATTTTGCTGCAGAAATGCCCGTGCCGGGTTGACATCCATTCGGTATTGCTCAACAGCTTGTCTGCACTTTGTCGGCCTGGTGAAATTACCTGCCTGTCGGAGTTTTTTCAGACCCTCAAAGGCCCAGTTGAAAATCCCCGGCAGCTCCATACTCAACTGGTCGATGAGATTGTGGTTCTGTTTGTCTTCAGGATATTTTTTTTCAAAGGGCACAAACAGCATTCGCCGCCATATCCCGATGCTTTTATCTGTAAACTGAGGCAGTTGATTGGTACTTATCATAACCTTGGCCGTGGGGTGGGTGTGGATAGGCTCTTTGTACTTCCGCTGGAACGTCATTCTGTCGGCCGAGGTGTAACTCTTCAGATAAGTCTCAGCCAGCTCATCAATACAATGGCTGCTCTCGCTGGTTGAATTGAGAACCTTACCCAAAGTCGGTGCCAGAGCGAACTGCCTGCCGAACATCGACATCGACGTCACTTGTTACCGTATCGCCGAGCTGACAGTCGAATGCTAAATAAGCAGTCTTAACATCAAAGCTCTCAATCACGTTAGATCTAAGGCCTGCTCTTTTGCGAATAAATTCATACAATGCTTCGGTATCGTCTATCTCATCAGGCGTACCGATTGAATCATCCGAGGAATTTGCGAAGACACTCTGTCCTGAAACATTGCGGTATTTAAATTGCCGGGGCAGCGTTATGATATGTTCGACCACCGGTGCCGCCGAATCAACAGGCCCGTCAGCAACTGCACAACTTAGCCTTTCATCACTGACTACTGATGCTGTTATTCTGAATTTAAGTACACCCTTGAGAGCTGCAACCCAGCTATCAACATCAGGCCTGTCACTGCTGAGCCAAATCCCGCATTCTTCAAGCAGATTATTAAAGGCATAAAGATACTGCCACCAGTTCGCCCCATCATCGAATGAAACCTCAAGGAAATATCCTAATGATTTGCCCTGCTTATCAGCAGACAAGGCCGGCAAAAAACGTCTGCGGCGTTGAGCAAAGTTGCTGCTCTCAAAAACCTTCGAAAAGTCAAACGCATCGCCCTGATTAAATGGCGAGCCTGTATAATCGCCTGCCTCATTCAGACACCACTTGCGATATACATCTTTGACCTGATAGAAACTGGAATTCGTCGAAGGCGAGAACTTGTCATAATCAGTGTCCTCAAGACTGCTGTCCCACGCCTTTATCAGTTCAAAAGTTGCTTCATAAACCCTGAAATCACCCTGGCCGATATATTTGTGTGTAACCGGCTGGAAACTTTTACTGCCCTGCACAGCAGCAACGTTTGTCCTTGAGATGCTGACCTGCTCACCTGCTCGCTGCCGGTTCAATTCAATCGCCCTGCCTGTATCATCCTTATAGAAAACAATCGCCTGTGAGGGACCTGTTGATGCAAGCCTCGGGACAAATTTGAATCGCAGGCTCGCTCTTTCACAGCACTGCTGCAAAGACTCCAAAAGATTCAAACCCATAACATCAAAGTCCCGCAGCGTTAGGTCTTCGGTAAATACACCAAGCTGCTCAATATCAGGAACCTGCAGTTGACCTGCCGGCAGGTGTTCACACAAAAGATAATTGATTACTTCGGCGCATTTCCAAAGCCTGCCCCCTGTAGGCTCAGCAGAAAAAACCGTGTAGGTATCGCCGTTATACTGAACCGGCTCAGCCGCAGCGTTGCCTTGGCCTTCTTCATTGAAAATTGTATCGACACCGGCTAAGAATAAGCCTGAGCCGACAGAGTTACCAACCCGCTGACCATAAACAACAATGCGCTTTAGGCTCGAACTGAAATCCTTTGCAATCACTTCGACACTTTCACCGTTGGCTCCATACTTGCGGTCAATACCCTCTATTTGTCCCGCAAAGATTGCAAGACTAAAAGCCGACACACCAGGTGCAGTTCCGTTGTAATATTGATGCACCGAGATTGGCTTGCCTATGCCAACTTCTTTCTCAATCTCCTCAGCAGCAACAACCTGGCCGTCAGGATACGCTGCGGTGTTATAAACAAATCTCGCCCAGCTAAACTCAGGCCAGCCGGCCCGAACAATCTCCTTTAGCTCAAGAGGCGGACAGAGCATCCCATCAAGCAGGATTGATACTGTCGCCGCCGGATATGCCAATTGGGTCCTGTCTGCTTGGAAAAAATCAACTCTGTTAGACATAACAAATGCTCTTGTCTCTGTTAGATAACTTCTGTACTTAAAATATCAATCGCTTCAGGGCTATCTGCTGCAAGTTGAATCTTTAACTGTGCCCAGGACTTGTCGTCGGCACCCGCAGCATCTTCGGCTCGTATGCAGAATAGATACGTCCCAGCCTGAAGCTCATCAGTTGTGTAGCTGTAAAACTTTCGCCCAGCATAATCAATCGAAACTAATGGCGTTTCAAAATCAATCTGGCCGCTTCGGCCATCCCAGTACAACTTGAAACACGCCGGCCTGGATTTCTGCTCAATCGGACAGTAGAACCAGACGAGCCTTATCTTATCGCCCGCTGCCTGCTCAGCTCGTGCCTCGAAAATATTGTTTGGCTCAGCCTGAGCCAAATCGCCATCTGAATCTATTGAAACCTTGACCGCCGCTGATAACGTATGCTCTTGATTGCCGCAATTATTAGCCCTGCGAACAACATAAAAATAATCCGTATCATTTTTATGCTCAAGATAATCAGGAACAGAAATTTGGCCGGCATCTGCTCCGCCTGCGGTAAGTATATTCGCAAAATCCACCGTCCCCATACTTCCGCCGCGATACAGTATTGAACAGCCGCTTAGGCGAGTCCAGAACCAGCCTAAAGTTAACACCGTCCCTAACTTGAACGCATTGGCTGTCATCCCACAAAACAACGATTCCTTAAACCAACTTGTCTCCATCAGCTCGGCATCCTCGTAAGAGTTGATTCAGCATCAGTAGGCGTGTGCGTAAGAACGACCGTTTGTCCGTCATCATCGTAATAGTCAATCGCACTGGTAACCTTGTTTTGAACAGCTTTATTGGCAAGAACCTTATCGGCTGTAATTTCCCCCTTGCCGGTCCATATTAATACATAGCTCGCTAAAAGCTCATCATCTACATCCGGCGATCCTCCCGCTTGTTCGTAGAGCAACACTGCGTACCTGCCGGCAGTAAAGTCCGCATCGTCAGGTACATCACCAAAGTACAAACCTGTATGGTCATCTTCGGTTGGACTGCCCACAGTATCATCGAGAGCTATATCGTAGTTCGCAATATCCGCATCATTTCAGTCAACAAAGTCAGTTGCAGATGTATCCCAGACATAGCCGGTCTCAGATGCTGTATCAAGTTTGAAGATACGGGCATAAACAGTTAAACCCTTTTTGTAAGCAAATTGTATTTCATTAGCCATTTTTTTTTATCCTTCTTCACTCGCCTTCATCTGTGCAATATCGATATCCAGCCTGACAATTTGGTCGTTTAGCTCGGCAATTCGTTGCTGCAAATGGGTTCTTTCCTTTTCCATATCTGACTCATCACAAATGCACTTCAAACCATGCGGGTGAGTAACTATTATTTTGCCTTTATAGAACTCAGTTATCATCTCGTTCCGCCCCTTACACATAAGATAAATTTTATGTATGTTTTGACAGCATTGTTTACCGTGCTATTGTAAAAAGATACGTAATAAGCATTACTGCCGCCTAATGCCGGCCGAGTCGTTGAAGTCCAGTAGTCATAATCCACAGGCTCTTCTCCAAGGTTGCTGAATTCGCTGTATTTCATAGGTGCATCTATTTGATAATTGACAATCGATATCATCTCCAGAATGTTTGGCAGCCTCCAGTCCGAATATCCGGCAAAAGTCAGATTATAGGCATAGTTAAGTGCAGGATAATCCGACAAAGCAGAACCGGCTCCGTCATACCACTTAATCATATTCCCGTTGTTGCCGCCCGCTTGGCTGCCGTCAGCAGCCCACATCAAGCCGGTAGCTCGGTCAATGACCACATCATCTCCACTAATCGTCAGTAATACGAATCGACTCCGATTCTGGGCAGCACTTAGTTTCTGCCACCAACCTGCTTCGGTATCACCATCATCAGTGGTGATATAACTTGTAGTCTGACCGGTCTTTGGCAGACCACGTGAGATTATATGTTTAATGGGAACAAACATAATTTACGCTTCCTCAGTCCAGGTTCCATTCTTCGCTATCGTTACCCAGTCACCGTTTGAATCAGCCGCAACTGCCAGACACTCACCAATAGCATCTGCCACTTTGTATTTATCAGCGGTCTGGCCACTGTCATCTCTGATTGTCGCCGAACCCGGGTCAACACGTAACCCGTAAGCCGCTTGAACAGCAAAGGTAAACACAGTCCCTGCAGAAGCCGAAGCAGGCAGGGTCAGCGTTACTGTGCCGCCCGCCCCAAGATTTGTGTGGATACTGCCTGACTCCGCAACTGTCAGTGTGTCATCACTTGTGTGTGCCTCCACAGTCTTTTTAACACCGCCAGACTCGTATGGCATCACAAAATTATGACCTATACGGGCATCTGTTATCAAATCTATGTCACCATCCGATGTAGTTACTACTGCCAGCCGGATATGCGGCGTCGTCACCATATCTGGAAAGCTGCTGTATTCATTGGTCACAAGGCTGCCCGCCGAATCCAGATAGATATAAATGTTCTCTTTGTCATCAGCTAGCCGGCACCTCTCGCGGGCCTTTTCAAAAAGCCTTTGATAATGCAGGCTCTTCTTCCAGAAATTTTCGTCATCTGCTTGACTCGCCAGCATTGTATATACACTTGAGATAACACCGAATACAGACGCTCTTTTTAATACATTTACATCTAATATATCATCAATATCGTAATCGCTCGCAGCGTGGCCGGGCTTTATCCCGAAATATTCCGTCAATTGAAAAACAATCTCCTCAGCCTGTGGTGTAAAACTACTGACGCGATAGCTCACACTACTTGCCGAAGGCGGCGACACAGCGTCATTATCGCTATCCGCCCTGACTACCGAGACCGTAAGTTCTGTCGCCGAATCAACCGAGACAATCTCATAGCCTCCATCTAACGAGCCGTCAGCTGAATGCAGATATATAGCTCCACCCGCAGCTACAGATACACTCACAAAATCAGCACCTGATGCAGTGAATGTTGTCCCGCTAAGTGTTCCGCCAGTGCCTTTGGCTAAAACCTGGTTTGGTAGGTGCAATTCTCCGAAAAGTATCGGCTCGTATTTCAAAATGTCTGTATCGTTTGAGAAACTTGCCATCTTATAGTTTCCTTTTGATTGATTGACGGGCTCAGGTGCCCGGAGAATTTTAGTTTCTCAGGGCACCTTTAACGACTCTATCAGTCAATCCCGCACCCGTCTTTTATTTAGCTCGTGCTCAAATCACGAATCAAACCGTGAGCAGCCTCGTTCTTAAGTTCTAAAGTGTACTCACCTATCAGCTCGCCGCATTCGTAATCACCACCGCTGGCCAAAGGCTTGAAATGAAAACTGCGTCCCGCCAATGGCAGCACATTAATCCGCGATGAGTCCAAAAGAAGCACAGCGTCCTGCGGCATCCACCGCGAAGTAACAATCCTGCAAATCCCAAAATCACTCTCATAAACGCCAATCATATCCGTAAAGGTTGTATCGCCAGGCGCGTAACTGCGACTGCTGGATATAAAAGAGTTTATCTTCCGCTTTTGGAAACCATTAACAACAATCAGGTCCACATTGCCGTTGCTGCTTTCCCAGATCTTTCTGAGAATGTAATTAATCGACGCTTCGTCAAGACTGTCATCCGAAGGATGGCCGGTATCGTCGTCATGAATCACATTCGTTGACAGACTCTGGATGATGCCATTCATCGACCTTCTTACCGAACTACTGCCCTGTGGATTGCTCGCAGGCTGACCTCCGTTAATAACGGTATTCTCCAAATCACGAATGAGTTCCCGCAGTCGTTCCTGCTTTTGAAAATCCATCTCGTCAGCCAGACCTAACTGGCTTGCAGCCATATCGGTACCGCTAACCTCAACTGCAGCACTGAAAATCTGCGTGTAGTTGCCGCCTCGATTGCGATTGGTAAACCGAGCTGTGGCTTTGTCGGCCCCTTCAAGTGCCGCATTTCCAAGGATGTTAATGACCTTATTGTCAGCCAAATTCTCAGGCGTTGTGCCCGCATAACCCCGAACCACTGTCAGGGTATTTGTGTCAATGCCGGTCACTAACATCAATTCCTCTGAGCCTTCGACCTGAATCTGGTCACCCACACGGAACCTGCTGTTGTTATCAACCACAAAATCAGTGTCTGCTGCAGGATCCGTGTAGGTGCTGTCGTCGATAGCATCCTTGTTGGGCAAAAGGTCATCCTCAAGCCACTCGTGGTGACTGCTCATTGCCTCCCTCATTGGATCGCCCAAAGCATCCAGCAAAGGCGTCTCATAAGGCGAGACTATCCCAATCAAATCCGATACATCTTCAGCTAACTCCGGCAGTGTAACTCCTGCCGAGTAAGTCGCTTTTCCTGTAAAAGCCATATAACTATCTCCTGTTATTCATAAAATTATTCTTACTAAACTTTATCTTGCTGCTATTTAAGCAAAGTTCCTTCGTAACCTCAGGTACTCTTGCAAATCTGCCCGGCTGCCCGTTGTCGCAGCTTTCTTCGCTGCTCCCTCAAGAACTGTCCTGCCGCTGTGCATACCATCCTTTACCACCGCGGTTTTACGTGTCGTTGCCACATCCTTTCCGCTGCCGCCGAACAAATGACCCTTTTCCTTCCTGAGATTATCAATCACGCCGTCCAAATCCGCCTTTTTGTCACTTTCAATCCTGGCTTTGGTAACTAACAAAGCTGCCTCTAAATCCACAGCCCCCACAGCAGCTAATTTCCGCATCAGTCTCTGCTCAAGTTCAATCTCGCCAAGTTTCTCTGCTGCTTCTGCCGCCTCTGATTTCGCCTGAGCTAATTCCTCTGCTAATGTTTCAGCTTTCCGCTCAGCACTCTGTGCCCGCTTTCGATAGCGGATTGACTCGGCCACCGGAACAAGTTTCAGACCATCATCTCTTAACTGCTCCGTTGCCTCTTCTGACCTGAATTCCTCATCTGTCTTGATATGATTCATAAAACAACCACCTTATCCTTTTATACCGCTGAAGCTTTCAGCTCTCCTGCACAATCTCGTACCCTAACTCTCTGAGCACCTGCCCGGTCGGAACACCCAGATCCTTCTTTATCTGGGCCTCTTTAAGCTTTTCCATCGTATTCTCAGGCAGCGGGCTCGGAAAAATAATGTCAATTTCTCTATCCTCTATATCAGTTCTGTAAATCCCCGCATTATCGAGAATCTCTAAAACCATTTTGCATATCCTTTTTAATCCTTCACCATAAGTGAACCTCTTACGTTCGGTCTTGGAATAGCATACCCATAAGCGTCAGTCTAAGTGCCACAGCGCTCGTCAGGTGCCCTAACTTGTTCTTCAAAACCCCCGCAACTATCGGCGTAACACCGCTGGTTTTGTCTATCGCTTCCCTAATCTCAGCAATATGCAAATCTTCACTCGGCGTTGCTGAGTCACCACCAAATTCTTCTATGCTCGCATCCGGATTATCGGTATGCCACATCCGACCCGGCGAAACAGGCCTGTCCTCAAAACCTTCAATACCTTTACCTAAATACATCTTAAAGGACTGAAACGTTATCCTGCTCGCCCTGTCACTCAATCTCGTGTTAAGTTCATCCTGCAGAGGTATAAGCGATTCAACATCACTTGCACCCTCATAGTAGTAAGGCTGAGCAATGTTCTGTATATGTACCACTGGCAGCAAATCCCAGGCCAGTTCCCCCTCAGCAACAAGCTGTTTATTCTCGTATCTCTGCCAGGCTTCCGGTGAAATAATTTCAGTAACCGCAACCGCCCGCCTTTTGTCGGCATTTCTGCCGGCTCCTGCACCAATAGCCCGTGGTGCCACAGAAAACAATCTCGTAAGAAAAGAACCCTTGCTCTCTACCTCATTTTTCTTTTGGTAGAAGTGCTGAACGTAATATCGAATCTTTCTGTAATCATTTTCATCCAGAACAGGCAGTGCTCTCGGTGCCTCTATCAGTTCTAAGTCGATTGCTTGTGCCAATTGTAGCGCCGCTGAAAAAGGAGGAGTTTGGAAGGAGCTTATGTGCTGGGTGATTTTCTCGCCAGGCCTGACGATACAATCGACAAAACCATAGACACTTCCGAGCACCGCCATATCCTGGAAAAAACCAATACCACCGTTAGCAGAGAATAGTACCCTCAGTATGGATTCTATCTCTGCACTTTTTTGACTGTCAGGTGACTTGCAGACAAAACTTATCGGCTTACCAAAAAGAAAATCCACTGCCGCATTGATTCGCCAGGCAATATCATTCTCAATTACAACTTCTTTACGCTGAATATCCCCAACGTTTTTTCCACTAAATACGCCACCATTTGGCTGACGTACCATTCCTGTTATACGCACAGGCAGCCCATACTCCTGTGCCTGAAAATAACACTGCCCTGATTCGCTAAACTTACTGTTGGACATGGCCGTACCGCTGCTGTCATATGTTGGATTGTTGTAGTAATCCCACAGCTTCGAAAAGTGCTGACAAACATCCGGAGAGCGCTCATCTACGAGCCAGTCCACATAATCTGCCTGCAATTGATTATCTTTGAAAATATCAAGGTCAAATTCCATACGATCATCCTCAGTTAAATCTACGACAGCTTGATAAAACCAACTCAGCCTTGAAGCCAAAACAATCAAACTGCCAACACGCCCAAATACCGTCCTTGGCAATCCTTGCTTTTAAACTTGCACCAATATGCGCATTTGTTGCGAAAAAAACCGCCCCCAGCGAATGATTCTTACCCTAACCACTTGTAAAAAAAGAAGTTAAAATTTTTCAAAAATACTGGTTTTCGCCATCTACCCCCTGCGCTTTTGATTGAAATCCCCGGCAGAAAAAAATGGTTTAAAAACGGTTTTTAATCTTGCGTTTTCGGCGAAAACATAGTATTATCAGATACTGAAATTGGTTATTAAAGGAGGATTTGGTGGTATCTGAAAAATCCCGGTTCAGCTTAATTGTCTTCATTTTATTCACTATCAGCATCCTAAGAATAACTATTACGGCAGACGGAGCGGTTTTTGACCCCAATGATGCCGTTAATATCAAATCGTTCGGTGCCATAGGAGACGGCGTAACCGATGATACAGCCGCGTTTCAGGCGGCTCTTAATTCGGCAATGTCATACGGGCATGCGATTTTAATTCCCGGCGGTGCTACCATACGGGTTACCGCGACTCTGATATACATGCCCAGCTCGAGCAAACACGGCCCAAGGATTATGGGGCAGGGCCAGGGAAAATCCAAAATCCTGTTCGATTTCCATGACGGACAGCCGCTGTTTAAGATATGGAACCGGACTAATGCGAGGTACATTTATGCCGTCTGTTTTGAGGGTCTCGAAATCTACGCAACAAGCGGCTCACAGGACAGCCAGGGAGCAGTATTTTCCTTAGGCGGTTGTTTCTACTGGAATATCGATGACTGTTATGTCCATGACGTGTATGGAGATGTGGTAACTGTCCCGAATAGAACTGACGAACCCGATTTTTCAAACCCGGACGCATCCGAGTCTGCCGGTGGACTTATCAACCGCTGCCGGTTCGAATATGTTGACGGGTACGGCTTCGCCGGCCGTAATAGTGTTTCCGCCTCAGTGCGCATCACACGCAGCTACCTCGCCCAGTGTGCCGCAGGCGCGGTGCTCTCCGGTGGTGCCGGTTTGTATGTCAATGACAATTTGTTTGCGCTAAATGGTAAGAAAGACTCTGCCTTTAATCCGACTATTTTGATTCAGAGGCAGCTTAACGCGACCGGGCAGCGCTTTGGAATTACCGGAAACGATTTTCAGGGCAGCGCCGGTCCTCATATTTGTTTGAATAGTGGACAGCTTGGGAAAATTGCGCTCAATAGATTCGAGAGCGTTCCGAACCCAGCCTGGGGCGCAGGTTCTTTCCCCACAATCGGTATTGATTTTGACCCTGTTGGTTTCACTACGGATTTATGCATCGACGTTGACAATAATTATGTTCGCAAGTCAACGACAGATCCATTTACCTTTGCCGATTTCCACAATTCAGGACAGGTTGGCGTAATACGTCTGCGTGATACTATGTGGGCTGGCAATCTGACGAATTTAACGAAATTTGCAAATATTCCTACGGGCATCGAAATCATCGACCGGGCAGCAGAACGTTTGCATGAAGCTGTAACTCTAATTGGTCCGCCTGATGGTAGTACTTTTGATTCTAACGGAGTTATTTTGAGCTGTGTTCCTATGGAAAATGTTACCGGCTACCAGCTTTTGTTTGGGGCTGAGCCGAATAATGTTATGGATTACCTTATTATCTCCGATACTTGCACCCCGCCAAGCAACATTATAACAACATTGCCTTTGGATGTGACATGGTGGACAGTGAAGGCTTACGACCAATTTGGCTCCGTCATCTATGCAACCCCGCGAAGCCTCTTGGCTGGGAACGCAATCCCCTGGGTTGTGAATTTAACCTCAGGGGAAAAATACTTCTTTATTCAACCAGCCATTGATAACGCCAATGATGGCGACCAGATAGTAGTCAACCCGCGTGTTTATCACGAAAATATCGATTTCAAAGGCAAAAAAATAATGCTTCGGTCAAAAGAGCCGAATAATCCAGATATAGTCGCTGATACCATCATTAATGGTGATAGTAACAGTCCTGTGGTGACTTTTTCTAACGGTGAAAAACAGAACTGTGTCATTGCCGGCTTTACCATTACTGATGGAAACAGTGCCGTTTACTGTTCCGGTTCATCCCCTACTATCAGCAACTGCATAATCCATAGCAATACATCCAAATATGGTGGGGGCATTTACTGCGAAGATGGCGATCCTTGTATTGTGGGCTGTGCCATTACGGATAATATCGCCGAATATGGTGGAGGTATCTATTCAACCGGCAGCCGCTATCCTGTCATTAGCAACTGTACAATCAGCCGCAATACCGCTGTCTGGCATGGCGGGGCCTTAAATAATTGCGATGGAACCATCAACAACTGTGTAATTAGTCAGAACGATGCTCAAATTGGTGGTGGCCTTATGGGCTGCGGAGGAAAAATCAAAAGCTGTATGGTTACTGATAACACGGCCGGCAGGGCTGGTGGATTAATCGCATGTAACGGCATAATCACGAACTGCACAATCGCAGGTAATATATCTGAAAATACCACCTTCGCCAGCGCGCTGGACAATTGCTCAGCAGAGGTGACCAACTGTGTGATATGGCAAAACTCAATCCCGCAAATAAGCGGCTCCCCTGTGATAACATACAGCAACATAGAAGGCAGTTGGCCTGGCCAGGGAAATATCATAAGTGATCCATGCTTCGTCGATTTAGATGCCAACGATTTTCATCTACGCTGGAGTTCACTTTGCATAGATGCAGGCGATCCGAGTTTTGTTTTTGACGCCAACGAGAGGGACATCGATGGTGAGCCGAGGATGATGGCGGGCCGAGTTGATATGGGTGCTGATGAAGTTAGCCAGAAGCAGGCTGATTTTACTCGAAACGGCATAATCAACTTTGAAGACTTCTCGATACTGGCGCATAGTTGGTTTAGCACCGATGCCAAACCAAACTGGAATATTCTCTGCGACCTGCGAGAGGATGGCTATATAGACTTCAAAGATTTAGCCAAAATGCTGCAAGAATGGCTCTGGCAGGCAGATTGGTATAGCCTGTGAGGCAAATACATAACTTTGATAAAAATTAAAAATGATAAGGTATATGATTGGGTGCATTGACCAATCAGATAGGAGACTTTATGAAAAATACTATTTTGAACATCCCTCGCAATATCGGTTTCGTCGTTCTTTTGACGATAAGTATCTTGGGAATAACCATTGCGGCAGACGGAGGAGTTTTTGACTCCAATTCAGCGTGCGATACCGTTAACATCAAATCGTTTGGCGCTGTAGGAAACGGCACAACCGATGATACAGCCGCGTTTCAGGCAGCTCTCGACGCGGCGATGACAAACGGGCATGCGATTTTAATTCCAGGCGGTGCCACCATACGGGTTACTTCTACTCTGACATACCTGCCCGCCGAGAGCAAGCACGGCCCAAGGATTATAGGCCAGGGGAGGGGGAAATCAAAAATCAAGTTCGATTTCCGTAACGGACAGCCGCTGTTTAAGGTCTGGAATCAGACTGCCGGGCAGTTCATTGATGGCGGCGGTTTTTCCGACCTCGAAATCTATTCCCCAAGCGGCTCGCTGGACAGCCAGGGGTCGGTGTTCTCACTGAGCGGTTGGTGGAGCTGGAATATCGACAACTGCTATGTTAATAATGTGCACGGAGATGTTGTAACTGTCCCGGATCGGACGGGCGAAAGCAGTTTCGAGGACCCCAATGCATCCGAATGCTCTTACGGACTTCTCACACGCTGCCGGTTTCAATATATTGATGGGTATGGCTACGCCAGCCACAACAGTGTTTACGCGTCGGTGCGCATCTTGCGATGCCTCTTAGCCGAGTGTAAAGAAGGTGCGGTGCTCTCCGGCGGTGCCGGTTTGTACATTATTAGCAGCGGGTTTGGGGTAAATGGGAAGAAAGACTCTGCCTGGAATCCGACTATTTTGATTCAGCGACAGCTTGGCGAGACAGGGCAGCGGTTTGAAATTATTGGAAACGAATTACAGGGCAGCGCCGGTCCTCATATTCGCCTCCAGGGTGCACAGGACGGAATAATTGCGCGCAACAGATTCAATACCGATCCATGGTCACCCTGGGGTTCAGGTTCATACCCGACACTCGGTATTGATTTTGACCCTGATGGTGTCGCCGGAGCCGTGAATATGTGCATCGATATTGAAAATAATTTTGTTCGCAGGTCAACGACATACCCCTTTACTTTTATTGATTTCCACAATTCACCAGCGAACAACGTAATAAATGTCCGTAATACAATATGGTCTAACAATGCCGGCTCTACGGGTCTAACTAAATTTGCAAATGTCCCCAGTGGCTGCGACATTGTGATTACCGATCCATGGGAATAGCTAAAGCTAAGGTCTAAATAGGCCTATTCCTTGTGGCCGACTAAGACGCTGAAGTAAGAGGTTCTAACAAAACCCAGTTTGTCATTTCGAGCGAAGCCGAGAAATCTATTAAAATGGCTCCGCGAAGCGGCTCTTTGTATTCAAGTTGGGTTTTGTTAGGGTGCCTAAATTTTTAATTCGGCAACCAGCCCAAAAGCGGCTTTGCAAACTTTTACACGGCAACTCCACAGCGAAAAATTAAATTTTTAGTGCCCAAACATATTATTTCAAGTTCAGAAACGGATGATGCAAATGGGCTTCTCTATCCTGCTCTTCTGTCACCGGACAGTATTCAGTCGCCGCTTTCTGTTTGATATAAACAACCTGCCAGGCCAACTCTGCCAATCGCCTGTCCTGCTTATTCGCAATAGTATCCTCGAGCAGTTTTTGGCCTTCGTTACCAAAACACAATATCGAATTGCCTACAACTCTCCAGCCCCATTCAGCATCATCCCTTGAGCAGCCATCGCCGTATTTTCTGAAGAGTTTCATAAGTAGTTCCAATGCCTGTCTCTGCGTTTTGCCCAAAGGGCTGTCAGCGGAGTCAAGATTAAATTTCGTCCACCCATCAAGGTCCAGCCTGTTGTTAGGGGGCAAAGCTCCAACCACCCAGGTCAGATACATTGCAGCACGTACCTGAACCACTTCATCAGGGTCATTGAGTGCATCTGTCATCACCTGAATGACCGCGGGGTCCTTTTGATATTTGGCAGTTGCCGATAAAGCCAGCTCCCTCATCCAGGCATCCATATCATTCTTTGCTGTCTTCAACAGGGCATCCTTAGCTCCAGGTGCATCCAGCCCTGCCTGCAACACCGTTACAGCAACGCGGCGAACATTTAAATCGGGGTCAGATACCCTTGTAACTATGGCATCTAAATTCCCCGGTGCCATCTTAATCAACGCCTGACAGGCTGCAACATTGTCAAACTGCATAAGGTGATACTTTTTGACCGTGTCGAAAATTCTGTCGATAGAATCGGGGCCATGGAGGTCACCGAGAGAAACGGCAGCCTGCATACGAACGGAATTTTCAGGGTCGCATAGCGCCTCTTCGAGCACAGGAACAGCCTTAGGATCATTTAATTTGGCTAACGCCTTTAATGCGAGGCGCTTCACGTAGTTATCCTTATCCTTTACGGATGGAATAATATCAGAAATATCAGCCTTTTGTTTGCCTGCTGAAATCACGTAAAGAACCCTCCGCTTTGCATAAACATCATCGCCTTTTAGAGCTTCGATGGGCTGTGGAGGTGTGTTTTCATCATCGTATCCGATATTATCTTTGTACGTAAAACCTGTTTCGGCAGTATTGCCCGTGCAGACCATCGTAGCTCGGATGACGCCAGGCGGCATATCGCCTCTATTGCGCAGCATGGAAACCTTCACCTCCGTTCCCTTGCAGATTTCAAGAGCTTTTTTTGCAGTTTCGTCATTGCCAGGCCAGTAGATGTGCAGTTCATTAACCAGTCCTTCTTTAACCCATCTTTCCCAGTCCATATATATGTTGCCAACGGAACGTACTTTTCCACCACTGACCCATATCATGGGAAGATGGCTGTCGCCATTGGCTTCAAGCTGGATACAAATTTTCTTGCTGTGCTTTGCAAAGCCAGCATGTAGTTCCCTTAAAAACTGAGTTACATACTCTCCACGCAATTTAGCCCAGGCATCTTTGTCAAAAGGCTGGGTACGAATATCCACACCATAACGCTTCTTGAATTCATCAACTATTGGCTGGTTATAGCCAAACTCATCCATATAACGCAGTGTAAAGTTCTCTACATAGGTGTACAAAACTATTCCGTCATAGCCATTGTCAACGACGTATCCGGTCATGCTGTCAACAATAGTCTTTCGTGCCTCGGGATAAGCAAACTCGATTGGCCCGCCCTGAATTCGTGTGCCGTATTTGTTTACCGGCACCCATTCGGGATGCTCGCTACGTATTTTATATTCACCCTGATAAGGAAATCGCTGGCAGCCACCGGCATCTGCCTGACAGCCATATTCAAAAAGGGCTGTCCATAACCAGATTTCCAGACCGTTCTTGCGGGCTGCCTTAATCGCTGCATCATTGGTTTTAACTTCACGATTTAAATATCGGAGCCAATCCCAATAATAGTAGTAGAAGCGATTGGCTGGGCGGAACTCGATATTCTCAAGCCACATATCATCCTGACCGCCACGCCACCAGATTCGATTTACATTAAAGTCTTTGGCCAGCGTATCAATTGCAGTTTCTACACCAAGATAGGTGTCCATAGGCAGCCACAAAACCCACTGGCCGTCAGCGGTGCTGATAATTTCGGTCCTCGGCGGCTCTGCTGCAGATTGTGCACCGCATAGACCTGCTGCTGCAAACAAAACTGCAAGAATAACAGACAATCTCATTGATTTGGAATTCTTCATGCTCATTGTGCTCCTTTCATATTAATCTTCAAACTATGCCGTCTTATTAAAGCGTATATCCTTGTTTAGCTAAGCCGCCAAGCTTCTTCTCTAATAAAATATCAGTTCCGTCTTGGCGATTCAAGCTTTTCCTATCCCGCGACAACACCAAAATCCACCTCGAATTTCATTGCCATATACGATAGAACAAAAGTTCTTAATTATGTTAAATACCATTTGCTTCTTGTCCGCCATAGCTGGTTTCTACGTAGCCTTTGGCGAAGTAGGATAGCGAAGGCAAATTCACGAATTTTTGCACGGCAACTTCGCTGTTGCTAAAAATCTTGAATTTTCAGGATAGGTACGATATTCTATTGAGAAAGAGGCTTAGCGACGCAGCTAAGCAGGGATATACATTTGTTTATGGGAGATGTCTGATTATGTCTGCTCGACCGAATATTCGCATTGCAGCCGCTCAGTTTGAAGCAAAAAACGCAGACAAGGATTACAACCTTGCGGTTATGGAGTCACTGGTGAAAAAAGCCGTTGACCAGAGAGCTGATGTTATCAGCTTTCCTGAGGTTTGTATTCCAAGCTATTCTTTCATGCGACATTGTTCCAGGGCCGAATTGCTCAGTTTCGCTGAACCTGTGCCGACCGGCCAAAGCGTTCAGAAACTCATAAAGATGTCAAAGCAGTATCAGATAGCAATACTGGCCGGCTTGTTGGAAATAGACGCCGAAAAATTATATAACACATATGTTTGTGTCAATGAGAACGGTTTTGTGGCAAAGTTCAGAAAGATTCATGCTTTTCTTAATCCAAATATCTCTTGCGGAAATGAGTTTATCACTTTTGACCTCAAAGGATGGAAGTGCAGTATTCTGATTTGTTACGATAATAATATCCCCGAAAACGTAAGAGAAGTTACCCTTATGGGAGCCGATATCGTTTTCATGCCTCACGTAACCTGCTGTCTGCCCTGGCCGACCCCGGGAGCCGGACCTGTAGATAAGAAACTATGGGACAACCGAGAAGAAGATCCCATTTCGCTCAGGATGGAGTTCATGGGACCCAAAGCAAGAGAATGGCTCCTTAAGTGGGTGCCTTCCCGTGCATATGACAACGGGATTTACGCTGTTTTCACTAACCCAATAGGTGTTGACGACGACCAGATTAGAAACGGCAATTCCATGATTATTGATCCTTTTGGAGACATCATCACTGAATGTAATACATTGGGAAATGACATAACTGTAGGGCTCTGTGTTCCTGAGAAAATCGAGAAATCATTAGGGCGAAAATTTATAGCTGCGAGAAGGCCCGAGTTGTATAAAGAAGTTGTTAGAACTCAACAAGTACCATCGGTCATTGATCCAGGATGGGACACAGAGGAATAAATCGATTGCTGATTTACAATTATAAAAATTCTCGAAACTATCACAAAAATTATCTTAAAACTGACTCAATACTCAAAGGTAAAAAATATGACAAACCAGAAAAAACTTTATACGAGCCCTCTCGTTGAAAGAAATGCCTCAAAAGAAATGTCAGAACTTTTCGGTGCCCAGAAAAAGTTCAGCACCTGGCGTCACCTCTGGCTCCAACTCGCCAAAGCCCAGAAAAAACTCGGCCTCGACATAAAACAAAACCAAATAGATCAAATGGCCGGAAACCTCGATGATATCGACTTCAAAAAAGCCGAACAATACGAGAAAAAATTCCGTCACGATGTCGTCGCTCACATCCACACCTTCGCCGATGCCGCACCCAAGGCCGCACCGATAATACACCTCGGCGCAACAAGCTGCTTCGTAACAGACAATACAGACTTAATCATAATGCGACAGGCCCTACAGCTTATCGCCGGCAAAGTTGCAGCAGTAATCAACTCGCTGGGCAAATTCGCAAAAAAATACCGCTCACTACCCACTTTAGGCTTTACACATTTCCAACCTGCCCAGCTAACCACCGTCGGAAAAAGAGCAACGTTGTGGTGCTATGAGTTCGTTATGGACCTGCAGGAAATCGAGCACCGAATCACAACGATGCCATTTCGGGGTGTCAAAGGGACAACGGGAACACAGGCATCCTTCCTGAACATCTTCAACGGTAGTCATAAAATAGTCGAACAGCTCGAAAAAAACGTCACCACAGCCTTCGGATTTAAAAATATCTGCATCGTTACCGGCCAAACCTATCAGCGGAAATTAGACACGCTCGTAATTAACTCACTGGCCGGCGTAGCACAATCTGCTCATAAATTTTGCAACGACCTGCGCCTTCTTGCCAACCTAAAGGAAATCGAAGAGCCTTTTGAAAAATCCCAGGTCGGCTCTTCAGCAATGGCCTATAAAAGAAATCCAATGCGCTGCGAACGCATAACCGCATTGAGTAGATTAGTACTGAGCTTGGCCTCGAGCCCGCCAATGACCGCAAGTCAGCAGTGGCTCGAAAGAACTCTTGACGACTCAGCAAACCGAAGAGTCGTTATCCCAGAGACATTTCTCGCTGTCGATGGCATTGTCCAAATACTGATTAATGTGCTTGATGGCATAGTTGTCTATCCGAAGGTTATTGAAACTCACGTCACAGCAGAGCTGCCCTTTATGGCAACCGAAAATATCTTAATGGCTGCCGTAAAAGCCGGTGGGAACAGACAATCGCTGCACGAAAAAATCAGACAACACTCACAGGCTGCGGCGAACCGGATAAAAAATTTAGGCAAATCGAATGACTTAATTGACCGTCTGAAAAATGACAGCGCGTTCAGTAAAGTGAATTTCGCTACTGTCCTGAAACCGGAAAATTACATAGGCAGAGCTCCACAGCAGGCCGATGATTTCCTGAAAAAAATAATTGCACCAATTAAAAGAAAATACGCCCGACAAATTAATAAAAAAATTGACCTGCACGTATAAAAAGTTCCCAAATGAAAAGAGAACAGCTAATAAAACGAATAAAACAAACAGCCTTTCTTGAAGGTGAATTCGTCCTGCGAAGCGGCAGAAAAAGTACATATTACCTTGACAAGTACTTATTTGAAACCTGTCCGGACATCCTCAAAGCCTTGGCCGAGCAGTTCGCCAGCTACGTTACCAATGACGTAACCTTAATCGCAGGCGCCGAACTCGGAGGCGTAGCCCTTGCAGCAGCTATCGCCCTGGAAACCGGAAGAAATTTTTGCATAATTCGCAATACAAAGAAAGGTTACGGCACAGGCAAATTAGTCGAGGGCCTGCTCGGCCCACGGGATACCGTCCTGCTTGTCGAAGATATTGCCACCACCGGCGGACAGGTCATCGAAGCTGCCAAAGTTATTACAGATACGGGGGCGAAACTTAGCAAAATTGTAGCCTGTATCGACCGACAGGAAGGAGCTAAAGAAAACATCACCGCCGCAGGCTATGACTTCGAAAGCATTATGACAAAAAAAGATTTAGGAATTACCAACTAAGATGCCGCCGCCAAAAGTCCAAATTCCAAGCCCCGACCGTTACCGAGGGGATAAAAACAAGGTTTTTGTTCGTCGTTTTATACTTTTTACGCAGCCATTAAAGTTGGGAAATTTGCTGAATTTTTAAGACTCTATTGGCTAAAGTTGTCGTTTAGTGAAAAATCCTGACCGTCCCGTGGTTGGCATCGACCTGTATGATCTGGCCGGTTTTGATAATTTTGGTTGCAGGGCCTACATCGACAACTGCCGGAATACCATACTCACGGGCAATTATGCTGCCGTGCGAGAGCAAACCACCTTGGTCCATGACTATACCCACAGCATTCAGGAAGTAAGGTGTCCATCCGGGGTTGGTGATAGGGGCTACGAGAATTTCACCAGGCAAGAGATGTTCATCGGTATCGGCTCTGAGAATTACACGAGCTTTTCCAGTGACTACGCCAGAACTTACTGCCAAGCCTTTTAATACCTCAGCATTTGTGTCCACGACATCAGGAGTGTAATCATCAGGATCAAATTTACCAACAACAACTTTTGGCGGCATAACAGATTTATTCTTTTTGTACTCGGCACGGCGAACCTCAATAGTTTTCTTGACATCGAAATTAGCTTTTGCCTGTGCTACTGGTCCAATTTCTTCCAGCTTCAAGAAAAATATGTCTCCGGCATTGGTGAGTATTCTTTTGCGGTTAAGTCTTTTCCCAAGCTCAAGAAGCACTTTGCGCAAAATCGCGAAGCCACGGACAGGTTCGTTCTTAGACTTTTCACGGAGGACAGACCCTTGCTGGGCCCTCCGAAGAAAATAATTGAATATGCAACGTTTTACAGGATTTGTTAGTTTTTGGCGACATTCCTGGGTGAGTCGGACTCTTTGCTCGATTAGCATACTGTGATATTTAAGTGGATCGGACTTATCAATAGAAACAATACAATTACGAAGCGTCGAAAGAATATAGTCAGGTTGCTCTGACCAACGAGGATTAAACAGCTCTAATTCATGGTAACAGTGGTGGCCATGCAGAACCATAAATCCCTCCCAGCTTCTGAGGAATTGTTTGCCATAGGCAAGTTTTCTTATCTTTTCCTGGGTAACTTGCCAATTGTCACTGAAAAGGATTACCTTTTCTACTTCTGCAAGTTTATGAGCCTCTATTGCAAGACGCCAAAGATCAAATCCGGCTTCAGCATCATCCATACCATTGAGCCCACCAAGCAGTTTGTTAGCAATAGTGCCATTCTCATCGTCGAGCCATTTTGCACAAAGCCAATAAAAAGGTGGAAGGGCAGATGCTAATGGTATAACGTACAAGAGGTCCCATGATTCAAGATAGTCGGAAATAATGTTCATCAAGAGTGCGATGAGTTTTTCTTCAGACATTTCCTGGGTATCAAGGTTTTGCAACTGTCTGTTTTTACTGTTCATTTTGTTAAGGAAAGATTCCGCCTTCTTCTGCCTGTGAGAGAAAAATTTATAAATTATGTATGGAAGCATGAATATAACTTTGGTAAACCTAAAACCCAGCTCAGGGATATCTTCTTCTGGAATATCAATTTCACCAAGACTGTACATCTTGCCTTGATCACCGCCAAAGGCATCATTCATTCTCAACTGCCACCTCTCAGGAAAATACTGTCCTATAGCTATGAGTGTGTTTATGTTAAAGTAAATCCTGCCGGCAACGAGGCCGCCGATAGGATTGTCGCCAAGCTTGACACCAAGCAAACGAAAAACAGAGCCAAAGAGGGGCAAAAACATTGTTTGGATAAATGACCATGTGAGAGGAGTTATGACATCAGGTGCAACCTCGCCGGTGTTGGCGTTGGTCCAAACTTGGCATTCTTCCCAAGATTTTTTTGGCGGAATAGTAGTAATTGGTCTGGATTGAAGGAAAAAGATTTTGTTACCACGTATAGCCCATTCGATATCTTGAGGAGAGTGGAATTTAGTTTCGATTTTTCTCGCGAGTCTTGCTAGTTTTTTAGCTGTTCTGTTTTCAATACAAGGACCATATATTTTATTGTTTTCACCGGCATTTTTTCCACTGAACTAGTTTTGTCGAAAACGAACTCTACTTTCCTGTTTTTTATTTTACGGGAGATAATTTTGAGATTACGTTTACGTACAATAAATCTATCTGGCGTTATCCTTCCTGAAACTAGGGCCTCGCCGAGCCCAGAGACAGTCTCAATTATCATTCTGCTTTTATATCCATTGACAGGGTCAGCAGTGAAAATAACTCCGGATGCATCAGCCTCCACGAGTGCTTGAACGATTACAGCCATATTTACTGCAAAATGATCGACACCATTTTTTTGACGGTATTCATAAGCCCGCTCTGTCCACAACGATGCCCAGCATTTGTTTACCGCCTCGATACAACCTGACAGATCAGTTATTCCCAGATAAGTCTCATATTGGCCGGCAAAAGACTGGTCTGGCAAATCTTCAGCGGGAGCCGATGACCGAACCGCCACACGGTTGGCAGCAAGTCTACGATAGTGATTTTCTATTTCGTTGCGAAGTTTAACTGTCAGAGAAGCATTGATAATAGCCTGCTGTATTTCTAATAAAAGAGATTTTCTCTCTTTCGGCGGGGTCGAATTAAGCTTGTCCAAAACCGATTCTATTTTGCCGACAAGCTCGTTGGCCTCTAAATGTTCCCGAAATGCAGTTGTAGTGATGCAGAAAAACCTTGGGACTGTAAGGCCTATTTTCTTCAAACGCGCAAGACCAACAGCTTTTGCCCCGACCATCGTCTCATCGATATTCTGGTGAGTATCAAGTGTAACGATGTTGACATGGCTCATAATCTTGTTTTTAGCTTTTAATCTTTTCAATAATGGCATCAGCCATTTGGCTGGTGCCAACTGCTGTGGGATCGTTGCGGTCTGCTTTCATATCGTAGGTTACATTTTTGCCCTCAGCAATTACATCCGCAACTGCCGAGTCAAGTCTTTGTGCTTGCCCCTTTTTGCCTATGTAGTTGAGCATCATTACGCCGCTGAGTATCAGGGCTGTAGGATTGACCTTGTTCATACCTTTATATTTTGGTGCACTGCCGTGTGTGGCCTCGAATATGGCGGTATTATCACCGATATTAGCCCCAGGTGCGACCCCAAGCCCTCCGACAAGGCCGGCACACAAATCACTTAGGATATCGCCGTACAAATTCGGCAAAACAATCACATCATACAGCTCCGGCTTTTGAATCAGCTGCATACACATATTGTCAACAATCCGGTCCTCGAATTCGATGTCGTTATAATCTTTGGCAACTTCTCTGCTTACTTCAAGCCACAGCCCGTCGGAGAACTTCATAATATTTGCCTTGTGCACGGAAGTAACCTTTCGCCTGCCCATCTTTCGGGCATAGTCAAATGCAAATCTTACTATGCGTTCGGTGGCCTTTACTGAAATCGGTTTTATACTTATGCCTGAGTCCTCCGTTATCTTTCGGCTGCTGTGCTCATTTACCCAGCGTATAAGTTGGCCCGTATCGTCCTTGCCCTTTTGAAACTCGATACCGGCGTATAGATCCTCTGTATTTTCGCGCACAATGACAAGGTCTATGTCGGAATATCGGCTGCGAACACCCTTGTAGCTTTTGCAGGGCCTCAGACAGGCATAGAGGTCAAGGCTCTGACGCAGATGCACGTTTATACTTCTATAACCTTTCCCAACAGGCGTGGTAATAGGTGCTTTTAAGGCAATACCGTTTTTCCTGATCGAGTCAATAGTAACCTGTGGCAGCGGTGTTCCTTGCCGTTCCATCACCTCCACGCCGGCTTCTTTCACATCCCAGTTTATGCCCGCCCCTGTTGCATCTATACACCTGCGCGCAGCAGCGGCAATCTCAGGACCAATCCCGTCGCCCAAAATCAAAGTAACTGTTGGCATCTAATCATACTCCGAAATCTATATCAAAAAGAACTCTCATACACGATGGCAGAAATGTTATATTTGATGTGCTGTCATGTCAATGATTGTATCTGTCAGCTTCGGCAGTCTTATGGTTCCTGCGGCAGGTTAAACAGCAGATAAATACTATTTGCTGTCGAGCCTTAATAAGACAAAGTAAACACCGCTTTGGTTTCTGACACGAAGTACTGCACTGCCCTTTTCGGCAGCTTTTTCGATAGCTTTGCGGAAGTCTTTGATATTTTTGACTTCTGTCTGGTTGACCTCCATAATCAGAACACCGCTTGCGATGCCTTTTCGCTGAGCCTGAGAGCCTGGTTCGACCCGGTTTACAACAACACCCTTTTGCCCCTCATAGCCAAGCTGCGCAGCTAATTCCTCCGTCAGGTCCTGCACAGAAAAGCCAAGTTTTTCGAGCACCTCAGGCTCGGCTTCGGTTGCGATTTGCTCGGCCTTGCCTCTGGTGCCAAGAGTAACCGTAAGGGTTTTTCGCTTGCCATCTCGCAGGACAACGATTTCGGCTTTTGTGCCCGGTTTTTCCATAGCAACTCGATTTTGCAGCTCCTGGTCTGTTTCGACCTGCTCGCCGTTGAACTCCACGATTATATCGTAGGGCTTGACTCCGGCTTTCTCGGCAGCCTTGTTTTCATTAACATCAGGGACTAAAACTCCCTTTGTATCTTCATCAAGACCCAAGGCTGCTGCCAGATCGGGTGTTAAATTCTGTATAGTAACGCCCAGGAATCCTCTCGTAACGGTACCTTCGGTAAGGATTCGGTTATAAACGAACTTGGCCGTGTTGATAGGTATAGCAAAACCAATACCTATGTTGCCGCCCGGGCCGTATATGGCAGTGTTGATGCCGACGACTTTACCATCGAGGTCTATCAGAGGACCTCCGGAGTTGCCGAAATTTATGGCTGCATCGGTCTGGATGAAGTTCTCATAGCCTGTTAGGCCGATACCTCTGCCCTTGGCACTTACTATCCCGGCGGTCACAGTGTGGCTTAGTCCAAAGGGATTTCCTATTGCAAGAACCCATTGGCCGACCTCAAGTTTATCCGAGTCCGCCAGTTTCAGGTAAGACAGGTTATTAGCATCAATTTTAATCAGTGCAACATCGGAGTCAGGGTCTGTGCCGATAACTTTAGCTGAGTACTCTTTGCCGCTGAGAAGCTTAACGGTAACATCTTCTGCGTCTTTGATAACGTGATTATTTGTAAGGATATGTCCATCGGCTGAGACGATAAAGCCGGAAGCCTGGACAGGGAGCTGATATTTTCGCTGCTGCTGCTGCCGCTGACGAGGGAGACCTCTGAAAAAGTGCTCAAAGAAATCATCTCCGAACCTATCGAACGGATCTCCAAATGGCCAATTGGGCATTGTGGTATATTCTCTTGTTACCAACTGATTGGCTACGATGCCAACGACGGCAGGTGATGCCTTCTCTGCCGTATCAGCAAAGGCTTTACCTATTTGGCGCAGGGCATCTATGCTGCTTTTTTCTTCTGCTGCAGCAAAAGCCGGTAAAAGCAATACTGACAGAACAAAGGTACAAAACACAAATCGTTTCAGAGATATTTCCCTTGATTTTAGCCCAGCAGCGCCCATTTTTGACCTCTTGACAGAAAAAGCTCACAACTTACATACTGATACAGCCTTTTGTGAACTTTATACGATTATATTGGGCTGAGGTTCAGGAAGTCAAAGTTTTTTTGCAGCAGGTCTTTAGAAGAAACGGGCGAAGATAAACCTCCAGAGCAGGCTTTCAGTTTTACATTATGAGGTTTGTTTGCCAGAACTGGTGCACACAAAAACGAATGCTGGTGGGAAATTTAGTGGAACAAACTTAATTCGCACATCTGAAAAATGCTCTTTTATAGTGTCTTTCAAAACCAGTGAATACTGAAATTGTATAAATCTTCTTGATTTGCTTGAGATGTCCAGGATTTCCTGTCTTTTCGTCTTGCTGAAAAGTGCCAGCGGCAGGCCGGAGACCACGCATTCCAGCCGCCCAACATATTTATGACAATTCTCTGCACCGTCATTGATGACAGTTAACCGCGGGTCGTCAATTGTCATTAGGTGTTCGCAGAATTTTGAGTTTATTTCAAAACAAATAAGTCTGCCGTTCGGAGGCAAACGTCTAAGAATATGCTCTGTCACTGAGCCCATTCCTGCTCCAAATTCCACTACATCCAGACTGCCGTTTATTTGGTGAGCCATTGTTCTTGCAAGTATTTTAGAGCTTTGGATTACACTGCCAACCTTGACAGGGGATTTCAAAAACTCATTTATAAAACTCTGGCTTTTCACTTCCGGCCTCTTATATTTGTCACATTATGACCAGGAAAATTCCTTCACCTGGCGATATTAGGCTGCGAGTTTCGATTTGTCAAGTTGTAAGATATTACATAATTATCCCAAAGACTGCCGGGAAATCATATTCATTAGCCCAGATTTAGAACTCTATAAACTCTGTTGCAGTGGAGCTATTTTACAGTTTGCACAAAAAAAACTTTCAGTTACAATACTGGCCTTGGATATACTTGTGTTTAAAGACAGGAAATTGAATCCAAAGGAGGTGTAAAATGCCGGAGCAGATAATTGGAACGGTATCAGACTTCTTTGCCCAACCTGTAGTAGCCGCTATTGAGTTAAAAGCTTCTTTAGAGATGGGGGATAAAATCCGCATTAAGGGCCATACTACCGATATCGAATCAATGGTTAACTCAATGCAGATTAATAATGTTGCCGTTAAAGAGGCTAAAGCAGGAGACTCCGTTGGGATTAAGGTCAGCGAGCGGGTAAGAAAGGGCGATACAGTTTATAAAATTACCGACTGAACTCCTTCACGGACTACTATACTTAGGCTTTTACCAACCTTTCTTGCCGATGATAACAGGAAAGGTCTTTGCCAGTATATACAGATTCAGCAGCAAAGAGCGTTTCTGGATGTACAGATAATCATATTTTATTTTACGATCTGGCTTTAGGTCATAGGAACTTCTGACTTGAGCCAGGCCGGTCAGTCCCGGCTTGACCGTTAATCTTTTCCCCTGGAGCGCCTTATGACACCTTACGAAATACGGCCTTTCGGGACGAGGACCAACCAGACTCATATCACCCTTGAGAATGTTGAAAAGCTGAGGCAGTTCATCCAGTCGCGAGCTTCTGAGCAGCTTGCCGACACGTGTAACACGGGCATCATCTCTGGCAGCTAAGACCGGGCCTATGTGTGTCTCAGCTCCGTTAACCATAGTTCTGAACTTATACAGCGTAAACATTTTTCCGTTTTTCCCGACTCTTTCCTGTCTGTACAGGGCTGGCCCCGGGGATGAAACTTTTATCACTGCAGCAATTATAAGCATAATCGGCAGAGCAAAAACCATCGCAATTGCAGAGGCTATGACATCCAGCAGTCTTATCCATCGCTCGGATGTGTCCCTGCCTGTGGTTGTCATAACCTGTAGCGGGTAAAACAACCGCCTTTTTTGCCCATCTTCAATTGCTAAGCTGCTGCGGTCAAAAGGCTTCGATAATTCATAGCAGGCGTCTTTTTGC
>JAFGRL010000077.1 GCA_016935195.1 Sedimentisphaerales bacterium | reverse complement strand
GCGAATAGCTAAGTATTTATCCGGAGACTCTACGCTCGAACGCCAAGATCAATTCTCACTGGCGAAACCGATCTGACCTTTGTAGCCGATAAAATACAGGAACCTGTCGTATTTGAGAATCGGTATCCAAAGTGCTTCTGCATTTGCCATCAGATTGTTGTAACGTTCAAGCATTTGTTTGGAGTTTTCGTACTTCCGTGTCGCCTGAGGATCTATCTCCAGTTCCTGAGCTGTTGGTTCAGCCAGAACCGTTGGTTTGTTACCAAGCACGAGGTAGTCGGTATCGACTGTAATATCGTTGGTTACTTGACCTCCCCATTTTTCTATTATGGAGGTTAGCTTGTCAACGGCGTCACGGTCTGGATTACCGTCTTCATTGATATCAAATTCACCTGCGATAACAAATACGTTACTTCTGCTGCCGTCCCAGATAACATTTGCAATTATGTCACCCATCAGTATGGGACGCTTCAGGTCGGACTGAACGATACGTGCTGCGGCAAATGATTTGGCAACATCGAAGATTTCAATTTCAGCCTTTGCCTTGCCATCTTTTGGTATCCCCTGACCTTTATCATAAACCGAGAAAGTCAGGCCTCGATACACACGGTCATCACTTCCGATGCTGACGTGGACAACTTTATTGGCTTCATCGAGGAGAATTATACGACCATCTGGCCTATACGCCGGTACATTCACATCAGGTGGGCCCTTTACAACGGCAATATCCTTTTCTGCTTTGTCTAGCAGCTTCTGAGTCATATCAAGCTGAGCATTGGTTTTAAGCAGATCAAGGTTTAACTGTTTGGCAATATCTTTCTGCTGATTAAGTTGTGACATCAGATTCTGCTCTCGCTGACTTGCAGTCTGATTCAAGAGTACTTCAAGATCATTATAGTCTTTTGTGATCTGGCCGACCTGCTGTTCAAGCCTGTCCTTCTCGGCCAGAAGTGTTTTTTCCTTTTCGATTGTTGCTGCAAGTGCATCGTCAAATTTCTGCTGTAGCTGCTTTATCTGCTCATTCAAGGCTATCTCTGTATTTTTTGAATTATCGAGATTTGTTTTCAATTCCTTAATGATCCTGACGAGCCCTACACTATTCGGATCCTGACTGGCAAAATTGGTATATTGAGCCGTAAGGCTGATTGCGTTCTTAAGTTCATCGAAAACCTGCGCAACCTTATTCTCAGCCGTAGTGTCATTGGGAACTGTACCGGTAGCAAGTGAAACAACACGATTTAGGTGATTGATCAATGTTCCAATATAGGTCTGCTGCGATTTTGGGGCTTCTACAAGAGAGCCAATTTTGGCTTCCTCTGTCGATGAGACATATTTGCTGAGATTCCTTTGTGCTTCTTCCTCACTCGTACGGAGATCTTCGGCCTTGACATAGTAAACGATCGCGAAGGTAGTAGCAATAATGAAAAGTCCCACAAAGGCTATCAGGGTATAGAGCATAGCATTGCTTTGCTGTCTCTTGCGTGGCGGCATAGTGAAATACTCCTTAGAAATACTTGGACATCACCCAAAAAGCTGTTTTGATAACCTATTATCGCTTTTAATGGCCTCTGAGTCAACAAAAAAACCGTCTGAAAGCAGTCTTTCGCGGTTATTGATAATAACATGGAACTTGTGAGCAGGGAAAGAGTTGTGATTTTTTCTCAGCACATGCTCAGAGCTGCTGCAACAGGCTCGGCAGATCATTAATTTTATCTATTGTATATTTTGCCTCGAATTCTGCCTGGTCAGGGGATTTTATATGAATCCTGGCTGGACGGAGCAATTGAATGGTTGAAAAGCCCAGTTTATTGGGGGCTATGAAGTCTTTTACAGGATTATCGGCCACGTAGACTGCGTTTTGAGGGGTAGTTCTAAGGTCTTTCAGGATTTTTTCGAAACCTACAGGCGATGGTTTCCAGTACTCTCTACCAAATTCTTCGGTATAAACGATACATTTGAAATAATCGGAAATTCCAAGGGCTTTGACCTTATATTTCTGTGCAGGAAGAAAACCATCCGTGAGCAGAGCCAGTGAATAACAGGCAGATAATTCGTCGAGAACTGAGCGACTATCTTCAGGAAGAGTAATTTGGGGTATGTGATTACGATAAATTTTTACCAGTTGCCGGATCAACTCCTGGTCATAGCCAATTTTCAGCTTTTCAAGGGCTGCATTGAAGGTTGTCTGGTGATTCCCATTAGTGAATTGTTCCCAGATTACGACCGATATATTCTCAGCAGATGATCCGGGAAACAATTCTGCAAGAAATTCCGAAACAGCGTTAAAACCGCTCTTGCAGTAGTCAAGCTCGTTGTAGAGCGTGTCATCCAGGTCAAAAATAACGGTTGTTATCATTTGGCTATCAATAAAGGATCAAATTTCGTGTGCTTAAAAGAATCACAATACACTGTGCAGTAAGCACCTGTCAGTGTATAATTTTACGGATTTCCCACCAGATGTCGATATTCTATCTGGTGACAATCTTCCAGTAAGCTAAAATTGTGTATTTTATTAAGCTGCCGATCACGGTGTTTTTAGCATAATACCTGTTAATAATAAGCAGAAAGGTACAGTAATGAAGTACCTTCAGATGATGCGTCCACTGCATTGGATGAAGAACGTGTTCGTCTTTGCGGCTCTTATCTTCGGTCGCAAGCTGTTTGGGCCGATTGATGAGGTGCTCGTCTCGGTGAGCAGCGCAGTCGGTGCCTTTTTCTGCTTTTGCATGGCTTCATCTTCTACATATATATTCAATGATATAATCGACCGCGATACCGACCGCTTGCACCCTGAAAATCGTAAAAGGCCACTGGCCGCCGGTTTGGTTAGTGTTGGGCCGGCTGTTGTGCTTGCGATTGTATGTGCCTCATCGGCAATTATCGGGGCCTTTATACTGGCAAGGGCTTTAGGAGTTATCATCGTAGTCTACATAGTAATGATGATTCTCTACACTCTTGTTTTCAAACGCACAATGATCCTCGACTGTATTATTATTTCAGTAGGTTTCTGCCTTCGTGCAGTGGCAGGGGCGGTTGTTGTAGGTGTTTTCATTTCTCCCTGGTTGATTATATGTACTTTTACACTGTGTCTTTTCCTGGCTTTTAGCAAACGCCGCGGTGAAATTGTACAACTCGAGGAAAATAGCGAGCTTTTCCGACGCACTTTAGCTGCTTACACTCCTGAGTTGCTTGTACATATGATAGATGTGACCAGTGGTTTGGCTGTTATCTCATTTCTGCTTTATGCTATGGATGACAGAACTCTTGAGGCCTTTGGGACAAATAATCTGGTTTATACCACACCTTTTGTTCTCTATTGTGTCTTTCGGTTCAGCGCCCTTATTCAAAAGGGCAGATATTCAGGACCGGTTCAGCTTATCTCCAGAGATATTCCGTTCCAGATCGGCTTTATACTTTGGGTTCTTTGCTGTATCTGCATTATCTATGCTAATCAACGTGGTATTACTTTCGGTAATATCTGGGCCTATTGACATTTCTCAACACATATATTTTTATCTTCATTGGGTAACTAATTATGGCTAAACAAAGGCTACAGAAAGTTTTGGCTGCGGCGGGAGTGGATTCACGCAGAAATTGCGAAGGGCTTATCCTTGATGGGGCAGTACGGATTAATCGCCAGGTCGTTGATACGTTGCCTGCCTTTGTCGATCCGGAGAAAGATATTATTACTGTCAATGGAAAAAAAATCCAATCTGCGAAAATGGCATATTTTCTTTTAAACAAGCCCAAAGGTGTGATATGCAGCAATAGGGATCCTCAGGGTAGAAAAAAAGCAATCGATCTGATCCCATCCGATATTCGGATTTTTTGCGTAGGCAGGCTTGATGTTGATACTACAGGTTTAATTGTTCTGACAAATGACAGCGAACTGACTAATAAGCTGACACACCCGCGATATGGCTTGCCTAAAACCTATGTTGTTTGTGTGAAGGGGCGTATCGAGTCTGATGCGATTGAAAAACTCAAGAAGGGAGTTTGGCTCGCTGAAGGCAGGACGGCTAAGACCACCGTTAAAATTCTAAAACGTAATTTTAAGGAATCGCTTGTCGAGATAACCATTAAGCAGGGATTGAACAGACAGATTCGCAGGATGTTTGCCAAAATCGGTTATCCAGTTAAATCTCTCAAACGCATTAAAATAGGCAAAATAAACGCCAGAGGACTGGGGATTGGTAAATACAGAAAACTTAGTGAT
>JAFGRL010000076.1 GCA_016935195.1 Sedimentisphaerales bacterium | reverse complement strand
TCCCACACCTCACGCCTTGCGCGGGGATCGAGCCCTGTCGTTGGCTCGTCAAGGAACACGACCTCGGGATTGTTCACGAGCGCAATCGCAATTCCGAGACGCTGCTTCAATCCGCCGGAGAGGTTCTTGAACTGCTCTTTGCTCTTGTCCTTGAGGTTCGCGAGTTCTATCAGCCCGTCGATATCGGTGTTCCTGCAGTTGAAAAGCCTCGAGTAGTACTGGATGGTCTCCCTGACCGTTATCCTGTCGAACGAACTGAACCCCTGTGGAAGAACGCCGATGCGGTGGACAATTTTGCGTTTTTTTTTCGTTACTTCCATCCCGAGAAGGCTCACCTTTCCCGACGTTGGTGTGCGTATTGTCTCGATTATCTCAACGGTAGTGGTCTTGCCGGCGCCGTTCGGCCCCAAGAGAGCGAACACTTCACCTTTCCTTACGGTGAACGATATGTCGTTGACTGCCAGTAGATCCCCGTAACGTTTCGTCAGTTTCTCGACGTCGATTGCGTGTTCAGCTTCTTTTGTCATGGATCAGCATTTCATCTCTATTTTGCATTAGTATTAAAATGGTCTGCCTAAATGTAACCCGCCGCGAACGCCACTGGCATCATACACCTAGGACTGCAATGCGGACGGTAATGATTATAATCCATTTGTTATTGTTCAACAACATATCTTAGCTCATCAATATGTAAAAACAGCCGGATTGTCGGGGTGAAAGCTGTACGCAAGTACAGAAAGTACTTGCGTTTTAAGATGGATTTGTTAATTAATGACAGTCAGAAGAATCATCATTGCTATTGAGGTATGCTTATGGAAATCTCAGTTAAACAAAGGTCTATGACCTGTATAACAGGTATTTGGTGTGTGGTTCTGGTTCTGCTGGTATTGGGGCATACTGTCAATGCGGATGAAAAGTGTCCGAAGGACGCAAACGAGCATCTTGGGGGCAAATCGGATCCCGCTGCGTTGGATGCGAACGATCCAAACGAACTGTGGTGGAGCAGGTGGGACGCATTTGTTAAGGATCCGAACGACCCAAACAAACTGTTGGAGGCCAAGTGGCATGCCATTGTAACGGTTCTTCGGAACAAAAATCTGGATCAGAAACTTAAAGAGAAGATAATCGACAAAATCAATAGCCCAATCTTTGATTCTCCGCTTATGGCAAAACTCGCATTGGGGCGGGAACATTGGGCAAAATTGAACGAGCAACAACGTGACAAGTTCACTCAGTTATTTGTCGATAGACTCAATATTTTCTATCTGGAGAAAATCACGCACTACAAGGATGAAAAAGTCTTATTTAAACCCGCAATGCAAAAGAAAAACACCATCCACATACCTGTGGTGCTGATATCCAATGACAAAGAGGTAACAATACTATACAAGCTTCACAAGATGGGCGAACACTGTAAGAACAAGATGAACGAATGCTGGAAAATCTATGATGTGGAAGTACAGGGAGTCAGCATTCTCTTAACATACCGGTCACAATTCGATGATATTCTTAACCGGGGCGGCGTTAAGGAGCTTTTCTTTCAGTTGGAGGAACCACCAACTGAGTGATGCATAATTCGCTCAGTCGGACCGATATCATGACCCAATATTGCTCAATAGCACAGTCTTTTTTCGACCGGGTAGTTCTGGAACATCCCAAGATAGTCATTGTCTGTATGCTGGCAGCGGTTGTTTTTTTCGGGTTTGAGGCTAAAAATTTCAAGCTGGACGCTTCTGCGGATACACTGCTTCTGGAGAACGACAAAGACCTGCGTTATTCGCGTCTGATAAGCTCGCGTTATGGAGAACACAGCTCTCTGGTGCTGATGGTTACTCCCAGAGGCGGGCTGTTCTCAGAGCAGGCGCTGGCCACATTAGGGCAGCTACGAGACGACTTGAAGTCCGAGAAGAGTGTCTTATCTGTGATTTCAATATTGGATGTCCCTCTTTTTGAAAGTCCACCGGTATCTCTTAAAGAACTTACTGAAGAACTGCCAACCCTTTCCTCGGGGCGGGTCGACAGAGATATGGCCAAGGTAGAATTTCGTGACAGCCCTATTTATCGAAACCTTCTGGTCAGCCCGGATTTAAAGACGACGGCCTTGCTGGTCAATTTTATTGACGATGCTCTTTCTCGTGAATTGGTAGCGCGGCGTGACACGCTGTGGCAGAAGAAAATATCTGGTTCATTAGCACCGGCAGATTGCGCCGAGCTAAAGGATGTGGTTGAGCAATTGCAACAACATAACGACGAAATAAGGTTTCGTCGTCATCAGGATATCGTTGCGATACGGAAGATTATGGATAAGTATCGCGGGGATGCTGCCTTGTTTCTTGGTGGTGGCAGTATGATCACAGACGATATGATCACTTTCATCAAGAATGACCTGAAGGTTTTCGGCGCCGGGGTGCTGATGTTTCTGATTCTTACACTTGGCATCATTTTCAGGAGAATACGGTGGGTATGTTTTCCGATTCTCTGCTGCGGAATATCGGTAATATGTATGATCGGTTTACTAGGATGGCTTGGTTGGAAGGTAACGGTCGTTTCCTCCAATTTCATATCTTTGCAGTTGATTACAACCATAGCTATTGTGATTTACCTGATTGTACGATATCGCGAACTACTGGTGAAGAATCCGCAGGCCCCTAATCGGCAGTTGATTTCCGATACTATCCGGATGATGCTGAAGCCTTGCTGGTATACGGCAATAACCACGATAGCCGGTTTTGGGTCCTTGGTGCTTTGTAACATCCTGCCCGTCATCATGTTCGGTTGGATGATGATGATTAGTCTCATTGTGTCTCTTATAGTTAGTTTTCTGTTTTTTCCAGCAATTCTGGTACTGATGCCCAAAGAAACGCCACCTGACAGACAAACGTCTCTTTTTTCCCTGACACCCATCCTTGCGAGATTTACTGAAGCCCACGGTGTGCTTATCATAGTTATCAGCAGCCTCGTTCTCATTGCCAGCCTGATTGGCATTTTGAGGCTAAAAGTTGAAAACAGCTTTATCGATTACTTCCACAAAAGCACTGAGATTTACCGAGGGATGAAAGTAATTGACCAATCCCTTGGCGGAACGACTCCTCTTGATGTAATTGTGGATTTCGGCGAGCCAAATACACAGACAGCCGCTGTCGAGTCCGCCCCAAGGGCAGATGACACCGTGTTTGACGAATTTACTGAACTCGACAAAGCCGAAATAGATGAAAAATATTGGTTTACCTCGGACAAGATGAGCCGCATCAAATCTGTCCACGCGTATCTTGACAGCCTGCCTGGAACTGGCAAGGTGCTGTCGTTGGCCTCCATGTGGAGTATTGCGGAGAAACTGAATGGTGGCAAACCTTTGGACAGTTTTGAACTAGCCCTACTTTATAGTGAAACGCCGGACAAATTTCGAAGCATGCTGATCAAGCCGTATGTCTCAGTGAATGATAATGAGGCCCGTTTTTTGGTCCGTGTCAAAGATTCGGAAAAGACTCTGCATCGCAATGAGCTGCTGAAGAAAATCAAGAGAGACTTGATTGGCAAACTTGGATTCAGCGAGGAACATGTTCATCTTACTGGACTTTTGGTCCTGTACAACAACATGTTACAAAGTCTGTTCGGTTCCCTGATAGTCACATTGGGGATTACAGTCCTAATGCTTACCGGGATGTTTCTGGTACTGTTTAGATCATTGAAAATAGCCCTTATTGCCATGATTCCGAACGTGCTTCCCGTTTCGGTCGTGCTGGGTGTGATGGGGTGGCTGAACATTCCTCTCGACATGATGACGATAACCATTGCTGCCATTAGTATGGGAATTGCCGTCGATACCACAATTCACTATATACACAGATTTAAACATGAATTTCAGAAAGACCGCAAGTATCTACCGACGATGTATCGATGTCATGGAAGCATCGGCCGTGCTATGTACTATACATCAGCAACTATTATCATGGGTTTTTCAATTCTGGCTTTGTCCAACTTCATTCCCAGTGTTTATTTCGGTCTGCTAACCGGCTTGGTGATGTTCATTGCGATCCTTGCCGCTCTTACCCTCTTGCCACAACTATTGATACTGGTGAAACCTTTTGGCAAGGAGTCTTAAAAAATCGAAATAGGTATGATCAGATGGCATTATTAGGGATTAGAAAAAGTTATCAAAAGGAATGATATGAAACCACAGGTTTTGGCCATTGTCATTTTGGCATTGATGACAGGTGGTTGCGCGGTATCTGAGAAGACGGCATCACCCAGGTTTTATTCACCGGATCCAAACGAGCTTGACACGCCACATGCCGATAACGAATTTGACTTATTTGAAAATGAGCTTGCCGGGCAGGTTGTTAAGGTTGCGGATCCGCTGGAGCCCTCGAATCGGGTAATGTATGGTGTTAACGATGTATTGTATTTTTGGGTTGCGAAGCCTGTTACGCATTTATATGCAGATGTGGTGCCCAAGCCGGTTCGCATCGGTATTGGCAATTTCTTTTGCAATCTGGCAACTCCGGCACGATTAGTTAATTGCCTTCTGCAGGGCAAATGTTCAGCGGCAGGAAGAGAATTACATCGTTTCGTTGTCAATACTACGGCAGGTGCGCTTGGATTCGGTGACCCTGCACATGATCGATATGGGTTGAAACCTGCAGAGGAGGACCTGGGTCAAACGCTGGCTGTATATGGCCTTGTCGACGGATTCTATGTTGTGTGGCCATTACTTGGCCCATCGACCTTGCGGGATTCTGTGGGCATGGTTGGCGACCAGTTTTTGAATCCGGTTCGGTACGTCGAACCTGCGGAGGCGTCGATCGGCATATCAGCGGTGAGTGTCACTAACCAGGGCTCGTTTCATATTGGAGAGTACGAGGCCTTCAAGTCGGCGGCTGTGGATCCGTATGTGGCGATGCGTGGAGCCTACCTTCAATACCGAAGCAAACGAATCAAAGAGTAACCCAATGTGGAAAGCTGCGACATTCAGCTTACCCTGATTGGCCGTGGGTTACAAAATACATACACTCCTTAAATAATACACAGTATTTAAAACTATAAAGTCAATAATTTACGCTAATATTTATGCAACTTATGTTTTATATAATTTGAACTGTCCATCAAAAAATTCCCCTCTTGTTTATTCGAGAAGTGACTGTAGCTTATCCTAATCTGCCGTTTTTTGACAAGGGAAAATCCTTGACCGTAGAGCCATAAAATGCAGGGACTTCATATAGCTTGACCTCATTGTAAATATATAGGTCATTATGTCATCTATCAAATAATCTGTTAACCTGTAATACAACCACAATACAACCCAATGGCTAAATAGCATGTAAAATCGCAAAAACTGTATATCGGTAAGATTTGTAATATCAAAGGCTTAAAAAATATTCAAAAAATGTGAACGTTTTATATATACTATTGCACTCCGAAAGCCATCATGTATTGCAGGAAGATTGCCACTGTTTTATTAGTCATCTAAAAACGCCGCTTTGGTATACTTATATAAAAGATAATACCATTCCATTCGGTCAGAAAATTGCCCTAAACTAGGTTCAAGCCGGTTTGTTTTACAAACCTTTCTGCGTTTTTAAACAGATTCTCAGGGCAGCAACTCTGGAATTACCATCCATCGTATGCTCCACGCCAGCTCTTCATTTTGCTCCAGACACACAATCCCACCTTGCTGAAAGGTTATTACATCAGCAGACTCGCTATTGGCTACAATCGCTGACGCTAACTTGCTCAAAAACGGCAGGTGACCTACGATCATCAAGTCTTCATCGGCTTTAACAAGTTCTTCTCTCAGTGGGCCAATTGCATCATTTGGTTTGAGACCATCATGTTGGGCAATTGCCTGATTAACTACGACACCAGATGCTAAAATATCAGCCGTCTGTGCAGCACGGGTTTTGCCGCTGTGCCATATAGCGTCTACGCTCAATCCATATTTTTTCAAAAAGAACGATATTTTTTTCACATCATTCTGTCCTTTCTCCGTCAGGTGCCTATCGGGGTCCACATCTTCAGATTTTGCCTGGCCATGCTGGACGAGATAAAGCTGCATATACATCTCCTTAAAAACTCATATTTACACTAATATATTTTTACTTGAACAAATGACTTCTACCTGGATTGCTCATTAGTGTTACTCGATGCTATCAAGAGCCACTGGTTGCCAGGAGGATATCGGGTATGAACAAGTTTCCAAGGCCCTCGGAGTTTCTTACCGTACAGATGAAACCGAATCATATTTTCATTTTGCTCGATTAGTTTATAATTGCCGCGGTCCCAGATCTCAACTGTTCCTGCACCGTACTGTCCTTCTTCGATTTGTCCTTCAAAATCAGCATAATCCAGTTCATGATCCTCTACCTGGATGGCCAGACGTTTGACAGTACTGTCGGTAGAAGGCTCCTTTGGAACAGCCCAACTTTTCAGTACACTGTCCATTTCAAGACGTAAATCATAGTGGAGCTGCCTGGCATAATGTTTCTGTATCACAAACTTTGGCATATTATGCTCTCCGGTTGTTTATACGTTAACACAAATATACTGCAAAAAAGCCCAGAAATCGAGGTCTGAATTAAAATGAATGTTTCCTTGTATAGGAAAAGATTGCAAAACCCCGTTTTTATTTTTAGCTTTGATGGTGTTTGTGAATTTCTCAAAATATATTTCTGAACCTCATATATTCGAATGTAAAAAACCTTAAATACCTCTCTGCCGTTATCATTTCAAAATGACATCAGAAGAAAAGCCTAGAGAAGAAGATGAAAAGCTGCGAACACTGGATGAAATCTGTGATAACACCAGAGCTATCCGAAGGGTCACAAACAGAATCCTTGATCATCTGCATAAATACCAGACAGGCACAGACGCGGGTGAAAATAGCCATTACGACCCGGATGAATTAACCTGGGATGACTTGGATAATAGTGATGACATGTATATGTAAAACAGTAACATTTTTATAGTTATCTTTCCTTTAATTTATTTTATGATTGGAGTGTTCCTCCTCTGGAGGCAAAGACCCTTTGAGGAGATATTTGCCGAAGCTGTCAATCCGAGGGGGCGGGGGCTGATACTGACGCAGCAGGCCTTAAAATCTGCAGGATTTCATTATGAAGCTGCACATATTGAGAGTGTTCGATGCAGAGAAAATTGGTCATGGTATGTAGCCAGGTTAATAAAAAATATCCAGCAGAGTGTCAGGAAACTGTATGACATCCGGAAGTTGAGGTTTCTTCTTTATCCAGGCAGGTTGGAAAAACAGGATTTGGCTCGAATAAAAGAGGATGATGCTGGTGTTATTTGGCTGGGTTCTAAGATAAGTTTACTAAAAGTTTAAGAATAAATGTACAAAGCAGAGGCAAAATCCAAGTTTGAAAGAGCTCCAATCCTATGGATGCATGAGGCTATTGGCTACCTTGGCCTTGATAGGCTGGGATTGGCTCGGCCAGACAAGGCGATGTATCGGCTCATTAATAAAGGAGCATTGCATCCTACGAAGATTGCCGGGCACTTCGCCTTTGACAAAAAGGAATTGGATATGGTTGCTGCCAACGGTGATCAAAAAAGAAGTAGAGGAAGGCCAAGAAAATATCATTCTGCATAAATTCTGCATAAAAGAAAATACGATTAATTCAGGAATTTTAAAAACAGGCGGGCACGCTGATGCATAAGAACTTACATAAAAGGAAGTTAAAATCATAAATAATAATGGGCGATACTGGATTCGAACCAGTGACCTCACGGGTGTGATCAGTAAGTTGCTTACAAGAAGTTGATGGCTGATTTTGAATATGGATTATCTTCTGGCAATGGTGAGACGGAAAACCGAGAATCTGGAACAAAGCACAAATACATGGCCTCAAAGGCCCATGGAGTTTCCAGACTTGATGACACCGGTTGAGGCAGCGATGTTTTTGCACCTTGATCAGACAGGACATACTCCTGAAATGGCAACACGTACCCTCAATTATTGGCGTGATAGGGGTGAACTTAGGGCCACTAAATATGCCAGACACGTATGGTATCTTAAAAAAGAATTAGAGAAATTCTTAGAAAATAAGACCGAAGAATAAAGCTTAACAATGCTAAATAAATTTAAAAAAATAGAGTTGCGCTTTTCAAACTGGGTAGGTAGAATTGTACCTAGTCAGTCGTCAGTGGTAGCCGCTGATCCCAAAAGGAAAGGAGGCTATCAATGGCAATAGAAAAAGTAGGTGTTTATCCTAAGTGGTTGGAACCTGTACCAAAAGACAAAAATCGCAAGCCACTTCCGAAATCGGAGTGGTTTAAAAGACGGCGGCATCGATGGATTACTCGTTGGTATAGTTCCGACCAGAAAATGAGGTATGGTAAGGTTTTTGATACCCGCAAAGAGGCTGAAAATTATGCAGCGAAAATTCAGAAACAGGTGTGCTGTGGAAAGGCTGACAAGCCGGAAAATATCACACTGCACGCATTTCTTCTGGAGCATTCGCGGGTAATGAAAGGACAGCTGGCAGATGGCTCTGTCCAAGATCAAAACCGGGCCCTCAGGTTCTTTGAAAACTTTATAGGTGGTTCAACTCAACTAACCAAAATAAAGCCTCGACATGCAGAAGCATTCATTGCACACAGATTATCCACAGTACCAAGTGTAGCCACAGTAAATAAAGACATTCGGACCCTGCGACGTATTTTCAGTTTGGCAATTGAACCCCGTGGTTATCTACCAGAGGGTCAAAATCCTTTCGCCAAAATTAAGGAACGCAAGGTAACAGAAGGCGAAATAAGGTATGCGGAAACAGAAGAATATTATTTGCTCATGGAAGAAGCAAAGAACACCTGGTGGCGAGCCTTGTTGTCAATTGGGTATGGCAGTGGTCTTAGGCGAAATGAGATCTTGCACTTGACCTGGAAGGATGTTGATTTCGATGGCCAGGCGATAAAGGTTTTACCGAAGAAGAAAACCTCAAACACAATTGCCTGGGAACCTAAGAATCACAGAAAGCGCATCGTACCTATGTCAGATGAGACATCAAAACTGTTAGCTTCTTTGCAACTGGAGGCCAAAGAAGGTTACCCATACATATTCATTTCTCCCCAGCGATTTCAGCATATTAAGACACGTCAGAAGATTGGCAAATGGAGTTCGCGTTCAGAGGTTATCAACAACCTGGACCGTCACTTTCGTATCCTTCGTCGCAAAGCGGGCATTGAAGAATGCACCATACACGACCTTCGTCGCTCTGCAATCACCAATTGGGCAAAGAAGTTACCTATTCAGGTTGTACAGCAGCTTGCTGGTCATACCAGCATTGAGACGACACGGAAATACTACTTGTCTGTGCGACCAGAGGACTTGGCATCTGCCAATGAATTGCTCAAAGAGGTTTTGTCTAAAACAAAGAACGACTGACACCAATACTGACACCGGGGGCCTAAAATCAGAGTTTTTTGCAGGATAGTTGAATTTATCAAGCTTGTAACTTTCTTGAAAACAGTCACTTACAAAAACACGCCCGGCAGGATTCGAACCTGCGACCTACGGATTAGAAATCCGTTGCTCTATCCAGCTGAGCTACGGGCGCTTAAATTTTTAAGTCTTTGTAATATAACGACTTCCTACACATTTTGTCAATCCTGTTAGTGGGAAAAAGGCTGAATTTGGCCATAGTTCGTCAATTCGGTAGAAACCTCAGTCTGATTTTACTGGCCATCCAATTGCCGCGGAGATAGTTCGTTAAGTAAAGGTTTGCCCAAAATATAACGTTGAACGTTCTGGCAGAAGATATCCCATATGCGTTCTGTGAAGTGCGGGCTAAGGCTCGAACCTGAAATGTGCGGCGTCATAATGACATTGGGAAAACGCCACAAAGGATGGTCGGCCGGCATCGGATAATGGTAGTGCGTATCCAAAGCGGCACCTGTAATCCATCCTTCTCTTAAAGCTTTTAAGAGCGACTGCTCTTTAATGAGAGGGCCGCGAGCAGGATTTAACAAAAATGCGTGCCGAGGTAAAGCCTTCAAATCTTCTTCGCCAACAATACCCTCGGTGTTTTTTGTAAGGGGCATTGCCAAAATAAGATAATCTAATCCCGATAAGAATTCTTTCTTTTGGTCAACTGAAAAGACCTTATCAGGAAGTTTGCCTTCACTGTCACCTGTGCCGGGCACAGAATAAATGTTTTTAAAGGGATTTACTCCGGCAATATCCATCACGTGAACCTTCATTCCCATTTGCTTGGCCAGACGAGCAGTTTCTCTTGCTATTGAGCCATAACCCCAAAGACCCACGACCGAGCCGCGTATCTCACGCTGAAATACAGCTGAGCGGTCCCAGGTTCCGGTCTGCTGATTGCGAATCATCTGCCTTAAGTTTCTGGCAAGATTAACCATCATAGATACATTCCACTCAGCAATGGGGACATCAAATACGCCACGAGCATTACAGGCCCTGACCTTCTTCTCCACAAGAGAAAGACCGAAGAGCTGAGAATAACCCGCTGATGCAATCTGTATGAATTCTATGGATTTCATGTCAGAAAAATTTTCCGCAGGAGTAGAACAGAAGAGGATATGCTTATCCTCTATTAGCTCGGCAGGTAATGGCCGTTTTATCTCGGCAGGCTCGGGAACCAGCGTTACATTGACTCCAGAAATTGCTTGCAGCTTCCCCAAACCCTGGTCGTGGATTTTCATGTCAACCAGCACGTTCTTCATAGCTTTTCTCCATTAAAATCATCGGTTTTAGCTTTGACCATTTATGTAGAGTGCGAATACACGCACGTTACCAGTCAGCGGAAATTCAACCTTGACGACAAATGGCTCTTTCAATGAGATTACACCACTTTTCGTGCCCGGCCAGATGACTTCCTGGCTGATGCCTGAGGTGGTCACTTTGGCGGCATTGGCACCGGAGTACCGCGGTATCGGACGGTCCAAAGAATCAAGCAGCTCTATCTTTAATGGTGCCTGAGGTGAAAGGCCATCGGCATTTATTCTCAGGTTAGCTTTGCCAGTCTCGGATTTGGCCTGACAGGTAACAAAATGTCCTGCTATAGCAGCATCTTTGGATGTCTCTTTGCGAGAAAAATATCCAAAACCATCACGGCGAAGAAACGCAAGGCCTATTTCGGAAGAAAGTCCCTTCATAGTGCAATCCCAATCTGAATGGCCATACCAGATGTATGTTTTGTCACCAACATTTGCAAATGCATGGCCCTGCAGAATCATAATTGAGTCCCATTCGGTTTCGCTGTCACGGGGAATTACCTTAAAGTCAGGTACAGGTTCGCGGAAATGCATTCCATTGTTACTTACAATAAGTCCAAGGTTGCCCAGATATGTTGACCCGCCCGGTTTTTCCGAAGGCCCAGGGCCGTTCTCCCACATACCATATAAACCTACAATTACATTCCCGCGATCCCACATGCCCGCACCCATGTGGGTCTGCTGGCCTTCTATTGGTGGTTTGGTCAACTGCCCAGGCCTGGCAAAACCGAATACTTTGGCCTTTGACCAATTTAGCAAATCCGGCGAACGATATATTGTCATAACCCTTCCGGCCCGCTCACCGTCCGGCAACCAGGACCATGGTGATATTTGCTGGCCGCTGGCGTAGTAAAAATCTCCAAATTTGTATAAACCAGAGACTTCAAACTTCTCATTAACAGAGGGTCTGTCACCAACGATATGCCAGGTGAGACCATCGGCACTGGTGGCACAAATCATAGAGCAAATCAATTTGTCCCTCAGGTCAACATTGCGAACACCGCCTTTGAACTTATCACGTGGGATATGCGCAATATAGGCAACCTTATACCGCCTGGCTGGATCAGGGTCATCGGGGTCATACATAACGGACAGAAAGTCATTTACCCTCGACATCAAAGAGCTTTCCGGCTCAATCAGGCAGATGTTATTATTTTTATTTCCATTGAATTCGACAAGACCAAGATTCGGTTTGGTCCAGTGAATGCCGTCATCGCTTTGGGCGTAACACATCGGCCGCCATCTGTCCCTATCAGACATGACTGCCTCCGATGTTTTCCACGTAGCCAGATACCACATACGGAACTTATCACCAACCTTTATCACACTGCCATAGATAATGACATGGCGGGAATCGTGCGTACCTTCCGGCCCACAGCTGATGACAGGATTGCCGGGATATTTCTCAGCCTCGACCAGCGTCAATTTCAGATTGTCTTTCCATGGTATGGAATAGTCGTCAAAAGCAAAGAACGCAGCTTCTCTTACCGGCACCGACGGGGCGGTTTCGACAGTAATTAAATCTGCCTTAGATAACCTGTCGGGTCGGGCTGATGAGGCGGCAGAAGCCTGAAACGCCAAAAGAAACATCAACAGCGCAATCACAATCAAGTGGTTAAAGAACTGTTTGCCGACATGTAATCTAATTTTAAATTCTTCCCTGGTTTTCATAACTATTCTCCTTTTACTACAAAATCTTTTCTCTAAGTGGTCAAAATCTTTCCGGGGACATCATTAAACTCACCGCTTCCCGGGACAAACGGATATTTGTTTTTGATTTTCTCCGTCAATACAATGCCCAGTCCAGGTTTTTCAGGAGGCAGTACCATACCATCTTCCATAACGAATGAATCACCTGCAATTTCGGTATGCAAAGGGCCATAGGCGGCACAAGCCTCAAGAATAGCAGCATTTGGACTGGCAAAGGTGCAATGGATATTCTCCATCAGCGAGCCGCCGGAGCCGGCGTTGTGTGTGGCAATCTTCCGGTTCCTATTTTCGAGCATTGAAGCCACTTTCATAAACACACCCAGCCCACCGACAAATGAGCCGTCAGGCTGACCGATATCGAAAGCGTCGTAATCGGCGAAAACCTGCCATTCACAACTACCCGTCAGACACTCACCGCCTGCGATGGGGACAGAAGTCCTTTTGCAAAGCTGCGAATAGCCCTGCAAATCAGTGTAATGAAGCGGCTCCTCGAAGAAAAACAAATCGTACGGTTCCACCGCTTTCATTACCGCCTCTGCTATTGAGAAATTCCAAGTAAACGTAGGGTGATTGCCCATGTGGCCATCCATCATTACAAATACATCCTTGCCTACATGCCCGCGGACAAACTCCATTTTATCACCTTCAAAATCAGCAGCTTCAGAAGGAAAACGGGGCACATAAAAACCTTCGCTTTCAGTCCAACTGCCTACTCCAAGTTTGAAGGCCTTGAAACCAAAAGATAAGTAATAATCAATCTTAGCGGCCAGTTCGGACTTGGGGTAATTACTGCCACCGCCGCTGGCATAACAAAGCAATTTATCATGCTTGCGGCCGCCTAACAGCTCATAAACGGGAACTCCGAGCATCTTGCCCTTTAGGTCCCACAGTGCCGCCTCGATGCCCGAGAGAACAATAACGCCAAGACCCACTCTACACCAGAAATTACCGCAGTGGTACATATCGTTCCAAAGCTGGGAGATATTCGACACATCCCGGCCAATCAAAATAGGTTTGAAGAACTCTACTACCTCCGGCACTGCCTCCGGGAAAAAGTAGCCGCCATAGGTTTCACCGAGGCCAACAAGGTCGGTATCGGTATGTATTTCTATAAACGCAGCGCTTCTGAGGGTTCTGAGTTTATTTTGAACATACGGGTCATTGGAATGTGGTCCCGAAAGCAAAACGGTTTTTACATCTGTAATTTTCATAACTGCAGCTCCTGTAAATGTACCAATGGGTAGTAAAGATTTTATTTAGTCGCCTTGAGATAAATTGCGTAAAGTCTCGGATCTGAATTTTTATCCTTTTTTAGATTAACACGCAGCCTTATGGTCTTTGCGCCCAGGCTGCTGAGAGTTCCCTTTGACCAGGTTACAGGACAATCAAAGCCTGCCTTAGTTCCAACTTTTCCGCTGTTTGCACCGGAAAATTCAGGGATAAGATTAAAGCGCTCATCTGAAATCTCAACGTTCATAAAATTTGCACAGTCTGCGTTAAGAAATATATCACAGCCACTTGCAGGCAACTTTATAGGAGCCGACCAGACCCAGCCTTCGGACGCACCTTCCGGTGTTTCAGAATGGCGAGATAGAGGCGGTATAAGGCCGATTGCACCGAACCTATCTCGCGGCAAAGTCGCAACTGCAATTTCAGAATAATAATCCGGCTCCGGGGCATTGCGCCACCGGCCGTGATAAATGAACGTTTTATCGTCGACATTGACGATGCCGTTGCCCTGACATAAATTCGTCGGATAATTCTTGCCTTTGACAGGTGTAACCGGAGAATCTTTTTGTGAGATAAAGACATAGCCTTTTACAGGCTCACGAAAGTGTATGCCGTCGTTGCTGACCACTAAAGACAAATCACACCAGGTTCCTCCGTGGCCCGAAAACCAGCCTGTTGAGCCTTCCGGGCCGGGCCGATTGTGCCACAGGCCATAAAGGCCAACCATCACATTGCCAAAGCTGGCCGCACCAACACCGAGGTGAACCTGGTCATAACTGCCGGCAATACCTCGCTTTTGAGGGTCTTCCGGCTCGGGGAGCATAAAAGATTCAGCAGGTCCCTGCACCCAGTTATCAAAATCGGCAGATATCCTCACGTATCCCTGCCGCGCTTCGAAAGCTCCGCCATCGCTGCGTTCGTACGTCTGAGCATTTACAAAAAAGTAATTATTAAATTTGTAGAACGAGCTTTGCTCCATAAAGCTATCAATGGGCATCTCTGGCCCAGGCTTCCAGCGGATACCGTCGGGGCTGGTAGCGGTTCTTGTGACGGGTAAATTTTTATAGCCTCGGACCAAAGCCCAGGTACTATAGGTCATCTTATATCGCCGTTTGGGGTCGGGGTCTTCTTCGTCCTTTATCATGCAGGGACAAAGGCACTGAGGGTCCGGAAAAGCAAGGGCATTGTTCTTCGTAGAGCCATTAATAGATACTTGCCCGAGGTTTGGCTTGGTCCAGTGGATGCCGTCATTACTTTCTGCATAGTGCATCGGGCCAGATTTAATTTCTGGAAGGGGCTGACCTCTCTTCCACGGAGTTTTAAAAAAGCCGGACGAATGCCACATCCGAAATTTGCCCTGGTCATACAATACTGTGCCGTAGAAGTTAACAGATATCTGATGCAGCCTATTCGGGTCACTGCGGTCAGGTGTAATAATCGGCTCCTTTCGAACCGAAGGTGTTGACATATAGTAACACAGGTCTCTTCTGAAAGGCAGCAGATGGTCATCTATCGCCAGCAGGACTGCCTCACCCTTAACACCGACACCTGTCGAGGGGAAGGTAAAGGTGTTCGATGACGGTTTTTTGGCATCAGAGGTTGCTGCAAAGAGCAACAGAATGACTAATGCCAGATAAGAGATTGATGGGATTGACTTTGTTACTTTCATTTTTGACTTCCTCCAAAAATATATGGTTATTAAATTTTGCCAAATCAACTATATACTTCTTGTCTATTCTCGGTCTCCTTACCAACATGTTTAATGCCCTTTTCTATTACATCGGCAAGAAGACCACAAACAATACAAATCGTCTGTTACATACCAATAGCGTGTACCCTATATTGAAGATTCCTTTCAACCGGCTTAACTGCACACCTTGCCACAGTTCTTTGCATAAATACGTTTCAATAAAAAAATGTCACCTGGTAGTCTCCTGTCGAAGGATATTAAGATATAGGTCACCATAATCGGTATAGTAAGTGCCCTGAGTATAAAAATCTTCCCACTCCGAATCATCCTTGTTTGTTCTGCTGTTGGTCCCAGCAGTGGGCTCGATGGCCGAATCCTCATACCATTCATTAAAAGATGTAACCATCAGCATATTAGAAGTTGACGGGTCAACCGTAGGCACGACCGCCTCACGAAGCATTACCCTAAACCAGTCGCCTTCAACCGATTTAGGATCGTCCTCAAGATAATGAGGTGCAGCATAAAAATCAACACCACCCATGCGGAGTTTAGTGAAACCTGGCATTGCACATGGGATAAATCCAATTTTAGCCTTTTCGGCCGCTGATCTGCCAGCATGGTAACTACTTTTCAGCTTTTCAATGCTGGCACGCGTTGAACCGAGAACCTGAGCAATTCCATACGGAGCATCATAAGAGGTGATAGCATCCCACCTCTCAAATCGCTTATAATCACTCCACCCTACATTATTACCAACAATGTATACATTAGGAAAAGCCTTTCGTAACTCAGTGAGGGCAGTATAACCCTTTTCGCCAGTAAAGGAATCTGACTGGTAGAATACAACAACAGAACGTCCATCAATTTTAAGATAGTTTGGATTATTAAAATAGTTGTCAGCAAAATACTTAAAGTCAGAAAACAACCTGGAAAAATCAGGATTATCAGGTGTCCCAAAACCAATAACATAATGAATGGCATATCTAAGTTTACCAGCATCTTTATGAGTGAGAATACATTTTTTGAAAACATCATCCTTAGGTTCCTTACCCCACCATTCTATTACCCAGAAGTGGACATTACCTCTTATGCTCTGTTCGATATGAGCGGCAATTACATTAGGCTCAGAGCTGTCATACCAACCGAGTGCAGGTTGTTGCTTTAGCGGTGCCAAGTGCCAACGAACCGTGTTGGTTCCCCAATTCTTGCTGTCGTTATACCATGGATAGTAATAAGCCCCAACCAGAGTCCCGCTCTTATATGTCCAGTCATTCTTTTCTGAATTAGCTGTATTGTTAGAAAAAACTTGATTTGAAACATCCTCAAGCTTAACAGCTGTCACTATTGTCTTGCCAGCAACAGTGGTATCATCAATAGCAATTTTGCATTCGCCTTTACACCCGCTAATTCGGCCTTTTCTAACAAACTCTGCAATCAATTCTCTCGGTGTAACATCTTTCAGTTCCAAGTTGCGAATTTTCTCGGCAGTAATTACAAGCTTGCCACCAGAGATATTGACATATCTCTCCGAACGAGCTGCAAACATCAGTTCTTTTGTAGTAATAACCCCGACATCTAAATTTATAGAACCGCTTTGACCAGGCCGCCTGGGAATTCGCAGCATGGCAATATTAATATACCCACCGGGCCCACCCATATTAACCATCCCGACGCCCTTTCCGCTGCTAACCTCCAGCCAGTTAGCATCTATCCTGCCGCCGCTTATATTCAGTATCCCATCTTCGCCTTTTTGACATAAGCCAACACGCACATAACTTGTTACATTTAGATTACCACCTGTTACAGTCAATGTTGCTGGTTTAGCAGCTTTGGTAGTGCGTATTTTTATTGCTTTAGCATACGCCTTGATGCCTTCTTTAATAAGAGGATTATTTTCTGATGACTCTATCACTACAACGTCATTAGAGGTTGGCACAATATTTTTAGGAGCCCAGTTCTGAGGCGTACTCCAGAGGTTGTCAGAGCCAGCACCACTCCACAAAACATCTGCCAATGACATATTTACCAACACCAACGACAAAATAAGGAAAACTACGAATAATCCTTTATTGCACATTAGATTTACCTCTCCGCTTTTTGACAACGTTACGTATTTAATGATCGAAACTCAATTAAATCCACTCCATAGGCTCTATATTATCAAATTAGTATTGGATGCACTACGTTTATAGGGGAAATCACGGATTATATTTGCATTAGCTTACGTCGTAAGGATTTTCCCCGGCACGCTGTTAAATTCGCCGGTTCCGGGAACAAAGGGATATTTGTTTTTGATTTTGTCCGTCAATTCAATGCCAAGCCCCGGTTTTTCGGGCGGCAGCACCATACCATCTCTCATTACGAATGAATCACCCATAATTTCGCTGTGCAGAGGCCCATAAGCAGGTGCAACCTCAAAAACCACAGTGTTGGGGCAGGCAAATCCACAGTGGACATTCTGCATAAGTGACCCGCCTGCTCCCCAGCTATGAGTCGCAAGTTTCCGACCTTTGCTTTCAAGCATTGCTGCAATCTTCATAAATTCACCCAAGCCGCCGGAAAACGAGGCATCTGGCTGGCCTATATCAAAGGCATCACAATCGGTAAAAACCTGCCATTCACAACTGCCGGTCAGACACTCACCGCCGGCTATCGGCACAGAAGTTCCTTTGCAAAGCTCTGAGTAACCTTTCAAGTTGGTATAATGCAACGGCTCTTCGAAGAAAAACAAATCATACGGCTCAAGTGCTTTCATAACTGCCTCGGCAATTGACAAACTCCAGGTAAATTCAGAGTTATTACCCATGTGCCCATCCATCATAACAAACACATCTTTGCCAACATGCTTGCGGACAAAATCCAACTTGTCGGCCTCAAAGTCAGCGGCTTCGGAAGCAAAACGCAGTGTATAAAAACCTTCCTCTTCACTGAAGCTTCCGGCTCCGAGTTTGAAGGCCTTGAAACCAAGAGATAGATAATAGTCAATCTTGCCGGCCAGCACCGACTTGGGGTAATTGCTGGTACCGCCGGTTGCATAAGCTAAGATTTTGTCATGCTTTCGGCCACCTAAAAGCTCATAGACCGGCACATCAAGGGACTTGCCCTTTAGGTCCCACAGTGCTGCCTCAATGCCGGTTAGAACAATTAAACCAAGCCCAACCCTGCACCAGAAATTGCCGCAGTGGTACATATCCCGCCAAAGTTGAGAAATGTTTGAAACATCCCTTCCTATCAGGATAGGCTTGAAAAAATCAACAATCTCAGGTACGGCTTCGGGAAAGAAGTAGCCTCCGTATGTTTCACCGAGACCAACAAGTTCGGTATCGGTATGTATCTCGATGAATGCAACGCTTCGCAGCTTTCTAACCTTCTTTGCGATATAAGGGTCGTTTGTCGATGGCCCCGTCATAAGAATTGTCGAGACTTCTGTAATCTTCATATTTGCTCTTCCTTAAAAATATTAGTTTGTGTTCCCGGTTGCCATATTATAGCTCCCGGCCGAGGCCATCAGTAGAACTAATCGATAATAATTTCATCCAGAGGCCGTTTTGGAACGTGGTGCACACCCTCTTCATCACGCCAGTACTTGATGTCTCCGCCAGGCCCAACGGTTTCGATTACTACTTTTTCCTTAGGCTTACCAAGAGCCAGAACAAGAAGTATCTCGTAGCGAGGCAAAATGTTCAAATCTTTGCGCAGCTTCTCTTTTTTAATCGATCCAATCATACAGCCGCCAAGGGCCCTGTCGGCTGCACCAAGAAGAATACTCTGAGCAGCTATTGCCCCGTCATAAATGGCCGATTTACTTATTTGCGTATCACCGAGAATAATTATATAAGCAGATGGTCTTTCGGCCTCAGCCGGACCTGCCCAATCCTTAAGGAAACCTGCCCAGCCAAGGTGCGGAAATATCAAAGCATTCTTCTGCGGTTCACAGGAAAGAATATACTTTAGCGGCTGAAAGTTAGCCGATGATGCCGAAAGCCTTGCAAGGTCAACTAATTCGGCAAGCACCTGGCGCTCTATAGCAAAATCCTGAAAAAAACGCCGGTAGCTTCTGTTTTTTATTATCAAGTCTCTTATCATCATAATCTCCTGTCATTTGTGCCTGTGTCTTGCCAACCATCCGGCAAACCATAAACATAGAAGATATGCTGAAGGCTTCCTCATCCCATTCGACCTCGGTGAGCCAACGATTTAACCAGTTCCGAATCAAAGTAAAGCTTTTATATATCGATATTCTTAAATTGTGGCAGGTATTTTTGATTTTTTCGTAGCATTTGTTTGACCATCTTTTTTATCTCTGCCAGGCTCAGCACTGCAGCGGTTAATGGGTCATAGGCAATCGCCTGATAGAGCAATTTCGCATCGCCGGCCAATGCAGCCTCAACCGCCATCTCTTCGACAGCAATGTTTACGTTATTAAGAGCGGCACATTGTGCCGGCAGATCTCCGACATAAATGGGATTGATTCCTTTCTTATTTGCGAGGACAGGTACCTCGATGCAGACCTCAGGCGGCAGATTCGTGATAAGTCCGGTATTTGGGACATTACTGTTAAATTCAAAAGGCTCAGCTCCCTGCAGGGCATTTATGATGTAGGCTGCATATTCATTGCCACGCTCCATAGCAAATGGTGCTCCCTGGTCAAACCATTCTTTTACTTTCCTTTTCCAGGTTTTTTCAGTCTTCAAATATGCTTTAAGGATATATGCATGCCGGCCCGGGTTCCAGCTTGTTCCCTTGTTGCAGTATTTCTCCATCAGGTCCGGCCTTTTTCTAAACCACCAGTTGTATTCGGAATTATGACCGCTTGACTCAGTTACATAGTAGTCAAGTGCCGAAAACATTTCATTGCGGACTATCTCTTCGTTGTAAATTTTTCTCTTTTTGATGGCCTGGCGAATCAAAGGATAAGCGTCTTTGCCGTTTTTTTGAAATTCTATAAACCAGGCCTGATGATTTATTCCGGCACAGGTATAAGTGATTTCGTCTATTTTCGCACCAATCCAGCGGGCTAATATTTTGGCGGTGCCTTGAACACTATGGCACAGTCCGGTTACTTTAACGTTTGTTTTTCTCTGCATTGCCCTGCAAAGCATTGCCATAGGATTAGTGTAATTCAACAGGTAAGCGTCGGGGCAATATCGCTCCATATCTTTGCAAATATCTAGCATAACCGGTATTGTCCGCAGCGCCCTGAAGATTCCAGCCGGGCCTCTGGTATCGCCGATATTTATATCGACGCCAAATTTCATAGGTATCTCGATATCGTGCCGCCATATCTGGGTACCGCCTGTGAGTATGGTACATATCACTACATCGGCAGCTTTCAGGGCCTTTTTTCTATCGAGTACTGCTTCGACTTTGGCAGGATATTTGCCTTTTTTGATAATGCCCTGAACCGCCCTTCGGGCAAATTCCAGTCGTTCTTTGTCAATATCCATAAGGGTAAAAGTTGAATCCTGCAAGGCGGGAAAAGTCAAAATATCCCTTACTAAAATGCGTGTAAATGACAAACTCCCAGCACCTATAAAAGTTATTTTTGCCATAGATACATCCTTAACATATCAGAGACATTCGGTAAAAAGTTGTGTCTTGAATTTCCATAGTAAAATACCCGAAAAAAAGCGGAAGTCAAAGCAATTCGATTTAAAAATTTTTTTAGAATATTAAAAATGAAAGTGTTAGAGTTTTAGTTTTGTTTTGATCCTAAAATTTGTAGAGTTTGTCTTATCAGAGGCAGGGTTTCCGTTTTAATAGTTGGGTCGTAGAGGTCGCCGGTAACGTGCACCTGGACCACGGCCTGGCCGAGACCTTCCGTTAAGGACTGCAGAAGTGTCGGCTCGTCTGTGGCTATGCGTTCGCCGCGCGCGGTAAGTGTCAGGTCGATTGTATTTTCCTTCAAGTTTATGGAGCCTGAACCTTTGAATGCAATGCCTTGGCCGGACAGGTCAAACTTTTCTATGAGCAAATGGTCTTGTATTAAGTATGAATCGACAAGCATTTGCCCGAAGGCATAATCCGTTGGCTCGGTAAGTTTAAGTACCTGCAGTAACTTTGCAAGAGGTGAAAGTTTGCCGATTTCCATATTGATTATACGGAAGCGGCATCTTCCGATGGAGGGGAATTCATCTTTTATCCTGCCGGAGACACTAAGTGAGCCGAACATCTTGCCGGTTGTGTGGTCGGTAGATGGAGATATTTCGGTTTTTCGTGCGAGGTTTTGTGTTTTGTCAGCAAGGAATTTTTTTAGGTCGATATTTTCAAATCCGACGTGCATAACGTACTGAGATGTGTAAAAGGAAACGGAAGAGGCTTTTGACTGGTCAGCAGTTGATACAACAGGATTTTCAAATTCGCATGTACCAGATAATCTGCCATCGTAGAAGTTGGCGAAAAAATCCTCGGCTATCCAGTTATTTTGATTTTTGTCGTAGATAAAACCGGTCTGTATGTCGCTTATAGATTTGCCTTTGATTTTTAGCTTGTTTGTGAGGACGTTTAAATAGCCTGCACTTGGCTGCAGTGGTCTGTTGGGTTCCTCGGCAAGGCTGAAATTCACTCGGCCACTGACCTGTATTTTCGATTTGTAAGGTTGGAGTTTGTGATTGTGCATTATTGAAGCATTGAAATCCTGTAGTTCGAGACTATCTTTTGCTATTACGACAGTGCCTGTGACATTAGTTAACGGCTGAATAATTGGTTCAATCCGAATGGTGTTCCCGAGGCAATCGAGTGTTATTTTATAAACGGGGCAGTCTTCGGGAGCATTTTGGTTTAAGTTGGCAGAGCAGTTTATTTTGCCTTTGGGTCTCAATTGGTCAAAGAATGTGTATAAAGTCTTTGGCAAAACATTGGTGATGTTTTGCTGAAGTGTCAGTTTCTCGGCAATTAGTAAAAGACAATAGCGTCGTGCAGAGCCGACAGCAGTGGGCCAGATTTGACCAGTCAGGGATAGCTTAGCCTGGCCGGTCCGGCCCGTTGAATCTTCAATGGAGATAATATCGGGAGCGAACACGACACTGGCGGTCACATCTGATATTTCAAGCCAAGGCAGGTTTCCTTCAGTGGTGTGAAGTTGATTGACATCGTTTGCGCCGGAAGATGATTTAGGAGGAATTGTCAGAGAAGCATCTTTGAAGATGACATCGGCAATATAGGTTGCAGGGGGCATTTCTTCGTTGAGCGTCAATATCTTGATGTCGGCATCGATCCGGCCTTTTACTGAGTATTGCTGGACGAACTGCTTTTGCTCTGCCGGCAGTGCTGCGGCAAGTGTGGAGTTAATAGGGATACTGTCAGCTTTTATCGCGATGTCGTAGTTAGGTCTTTGTGTGTTGCAGTCGGTTATCTGTCCGGAGATGGCTACCCTGGAGTTGCCGAATTCAGTAACAACGTCAGAGATGGTTATGCTGTTATGGTCAAACAGTAAATTACCTGTGAGGTTTTTCAGCGGATATGGGAAATTTCGGTATGTTGCCTGTGCACCGAGCAACTCTACAGCAAGGGCATAAGCTCGCCGGCTTTGGCCGGAGCGGCTATAGCAGGAGTTTATTGCAGCGGCCCCTGAGGGGGAAAATGCAGACCAGAGTTTTTTTTGTTTTTGACTGAGGGCGTTGTAAAGGTCGTCATCAAGTCTTAAATTCTTACTTTTGATTTGTCTCTGGTAGCAACGCTCGGCTCCGATGCCGACCGAGTCGATGTTGAGTGTAAATTTTACATCATTATGGTCGGCAGGAAGGTTTTTCATCGAGAAGCTGTCTTCGGTAAAGAAAATCTGGCCGATGATTTTGTCCAGGGCATAGGGAAACTTTTTATCACAGATTGAGATATTTTTGCAATAGACCTGGCCTGTAATGTTGCTGTCAAAGGGTTGTTTCAAATTGCCTTGAGCCTGAAACTCAACGTCCATAAGACCCTGAGGTTGATAGCGATTACAGAATTTCTGTAAGGCTGTCAGAGGATTGTGGTTTTTTGAGTAGGCCGTGCTGCCGGTAACGTCATTGGCACCTGATTTGTGCCTCGAGAGCAGGTTTTGTATTTCGAAGTTGAGAGAGTAGTTACTCTCGTTGTCGTAATTTATTTGCCCGGCCAGTGCGTCCATAGAAACTGTTGTATCGAAGGCTGGTATATGTGTACTTGAAAAACTACCTGCAATTGTAATGTTACCCGGCAGGCTGAGCCCAAGCCATCGGCTTCGGCCAAGCGCGGATGTTTGAGATGTCGAGATGTCAAAACTGTAAGCAGCGGCAATATCGCCGTAGGGTTCTATGGTAACGTTGACCGGTGCGGCTGCTATGACTTCGAAAGTACTGTCTGAGAACCTGCTGTATTGGAGTACACCATTGTAGAGGTGTATCGAAGGGACCATTTTTTTGTGAGCTCCAGGACGCTTGATTTTAAGATTCGATATGTTCCACGTTTTTAAGTCAGCGTTGTAAAGGGCATTGAATAAAAAATTATTTATTCTTATTGATTTCAAGTTTGGCCTTAAAAGAAGCAGGCTCATTAGATTAAAACGTGCATAAACAGTGTCGGCTTTTAGTATTGTATCAAAATCTTTCTCGTCAGTCCGTGAAGAGCTTTGGATTTTATTACGTCTGTGCTCAAAGGCGGGTCTGACTACAAGCTCTTTAATCAGTACTGAGCCGTCAAGATTAAAATCGGCAGAGCTGATTGTGATTCTTGTATTAGTGAGCCTTGCGATTTGTATGATCGCCAGGTCCGGCAGAAACCTGAGTAAAATAGCAAAGACAACCGCTAAAACGATAATTATCACAAGTGCTTTGTAAACTCGGCTGAGGATTTTCTTTTTTTCCCCTGTCATAATAGGTGTATTTTAGCTCGGATTACAGGTTTTGGAAAGCCTAAGTTACTCTTGCCACTTTTGGACTAATACAACGTTTCAGAAATATATAGACCATTGAGATTGCCGCGGCCTGCACCATACGGTACAGGGCTTTCAGAGATGACAGCCAATTTTTCATCTGTGGTAGACTACCCATTAGGCCCTATAATAAAATTTTAAAAAATTTTAAAAAAGTCTTTTTTATTTATTGACTTGGTGGGAATAAGTGGTGATAATTCCCATATTCGTGTTAAGATGTGGGACCAAAACCATGCTGTTATTAACAGGCGAATATGAGCACGTAGTTGACGCCAAGAACAGAATTCTTATCTCGAACAGGCTGAGGAACCAAATTGACGTTCAAGAGCACGGCAGCAACTTCTACTTCGTCCTCGGAGCCAATGGTATCTTGTGCCTCTACCCACAGAAGTACTTTGAGCAGGTCGTTCTGACAGCAGCGGCCCAAAACACGCCGCCTGATGAGGTATTGGTGGCAGAACGCATGAGTTTTGCTCTGGCCTGTAAGGTTGAGCTCGACAGGCAGGGCCGGCTTCTTCTAAATGAAAAATTGCGAAAAAGAGCGCAGTTGCAGGACCGTATAACTCTCATCGGCGTCAGAGACCACATCGAGCTTTGGAACTCCAACACGTGGGAAGAATACGTAACAAACAATATGGCTCAATACCAGAAACAAACTGCGCAGGCACGCAAGGCCATTTTACAAAAGCAGAACGAGAAACTTTAGTGTTTTGAAATGGAGGCGGAATGGTTGGTCTAAATATAAATCATTTGACTATTGTAAGGGACAGTTTATCCGGGCAGCGCCGCATCGATGACAATACTTTCACTTCGCTCGCTGTTCTCGCAGACAGGCTTCGCCGGCTCAAAGAGCTCGACAGGAACTTCGAAGACATAAACTTTTCTAATGACGTTGAGAAACTCACCAGGCAGAAAAAATCCATAGCCGTCTGCTGATTTGCAAGTGAATACTCCGTCGGAACACATTCCGGTTCTTTTGGAAACACTGGCCGGACAGATAAACTTACCGCCGGACGGGGTGATGGTCGATGCGACCATAGGACAGGGAGGTCATAGTTTACTGTTCGGCCAAACCTTGGGCCCTGAGGGAGTTATAATTGGCTTCGATGTTGATAACAAATCTATCCAAAGGGCCCAATTGAGATTAGAAAACCTTGGCTGCAAGGTTTTTTTGGTTCGGTCGAATTTCTCGGATGTCCAGGAGCAGCTAAAAACGCTCGGCATTAAAAGAGTAGATTTTATTCTCGCCGATTTGGGCATTTGCTCGGCTCAACTGGCCGATGAACAGATAGGGCTAAGTTTTCTTCATGATATGCCCCTTGATATGAGAATTGACAAAAGATTAAAAACGACTGCTGCCGATATAATTAATAAAGCAAATGAAAAAACTTTAGCCGATATTATTTACAAGTACGGCCAGGACAGGGCCTCGAGACGGATTGCTCGTTTCATAGTCAGGCACCGGCAGGAAAAGGAAATTAAAACTACAGGCCAATTGGCAGCGATAACCTGCAGGGCCCTGGCAGGAAAAGGCAGAAAAATAAGGCGAAGAATACACCCGGCAACCAGGACATTCCAGGCCCTGAGAATTGCCGTCAACAACGAGCTGGAAAACCTGGCAAAACTGCTCAGCACAGCACCGAAGCTGCTGGCAAAAAAGGGCTGTATTGCTGTTATAAGCTTTCATAGTCTCGAAGACAGGCTTGTTAAGAACGACTTCAGAGAAAATAAGAAAAAGGGAGTTTACGAAATCATTACAAAAAAACCTATTGTCCCGTCACGTGAAGAAATTGCAGCAAATCCAAGAGCAAGAAGCGCTAAGCTAAGGATAGCACAGAAAGTTATAGATAATTGAAAAGTTCGAATAGTATTTGATGGAGTCTGCAAATGACATCTGAAGCCAAAATAGGCCTGCTTTTAGGTTTGGTATTCATATTTGTAATTGCATTTATCATAAATGGCCTGCCGGACAGCAGCCGGGATTCAGCCGGTAATGAATTGACAGTCAATATGGTTGACGCTCAGCCTACCCGTTTAGCCCTTGGCCAGAAAGAACGTAGCGTCGGCAAATCGCTGGCCTTGGCTGAATCAGCCAAACCTGCAAGCTGGCAGGAGCCTGACAATGTTTCTCAGAAGACTGGAAATATACGTTTCACTATGGATCTTCCAAAAACAACTCCAGCAGCCAAAAAACTCGAGGAGAATCTGACCTCTGCTGCCGCTGAGCAATGCGTATCCGAAGCAGCAAAAGTCGCCACTGTTGCAAAAAATTCAGAAAAAGGTCTTTTTCCAACAACGTATGTAGTTCAGGATGGCGACAGCCTGGCCTGTATAGCTCAGCGGTTTTACGGTGATGAGCAGGGCAACAGAATAATCAATATCAACAAAATTTTTAAGGCAAATCGGGATATCCTCAACTGTCCTGATGAAATTGGCGTAGGTCAAAAACTCACAATACCTCCATTGCAAAATAAAATTAACAAGGTATTTCCCAGGGAGATGTTCAACAATATTCAATCCATCGGCAAAAGACATCTTGAAGCAGAAGGTAACAAAGTTAATGAAAATAAATACTATGACGTCCGGGAAGGTGACAGTCTCTGGCTGATTGCCTCTGAACAACTTGGCAATTCTTTGCAATACAAAGAAATAGCAAAATTAAATGCTGGCATCCTTCATAATAATGACAGACTCACAGTAGGAATGCGGTTGAGGCTGCCGCTCCGGCAGTAATTATAGTTTCTTTGCAGATTGTAAACAGGCATATTGACCTAAATTTTCTTATTTAAAAATCATGAGCTTTCACGGCCGTTTCCTTTTTGCTGTCTTTTGTCTGACTGCACTTTCGGTTCTCACAGTTTCTTTGCGCACTGCCGGCGACCGCGCTTGTTATGAATTGTGCAAAATAAAAATACAGCAAAGCCGATTAAAGCAACAGCTTTGGCATAAGCAGCTTTTACTTGAAAATTTGATAAATCCTGCTGCTGTCTCCAGGCAGCTTAATTACTGACAAATTGCCCTTAAATACTAATAAGCGAAATCCTTCAAGATGGAAGATACAAACCCTCGTGAAGCTGAACAATTCTATTCTCGAGAAGAAAACAAACGAAGCATACTTATATTCGCTTTGTCTGTAATTTTTGTCCTTTTGTTATTAGTCGGCAGATGTTTTTATATTCAGTTTCTAAAGGGCCCATATTATGTTTTAGCATCCGGACGTCAACAGCAAATGCTCATCCCTCAAAGACCTCAACGCGGCGTAATACTCGATTGCCGGGGAAGAATCATCGCCGCAAGTAACAAAATCCAAACAGTATTTGCCGAACCAAGAGCTATAAAGAATATTAAAAAAGTCGCCACTGAACTTGCATCTATCCTCCGGATGGACAGCCGGCATATTTACAAGCTCATCGAGCAGAGTAAAAATCCGGGTTATGTGAAAATCAAAGAGACTCCTGATACAAACCAGTGCAGCGCCGCCTGCAAAATTCACGGTATCGGCGTACACTCAAGCTGGCAAAGACATTACCCGGTGGGTCCTCTGGCAGCCAACACTGTCGGTTTCACAGGCACCGACAACGAGGGACTAAGCGGCATTGAGCTGCGGTACGACAAGCAGCTTCGAGGCTCGCCAGGAGTAAATATCTTTTTCGCTGATGCTCGCCCCTACCGCCGACCAATTCGCCTAAAACAACAAGAAGGTTCACCGCACGATGGAATGGGAATTATCCTGACGCTGGACTCAACTATACAGCAGTTTGCAAGGGCTGAGCTGCTCAAACAATATCAAGAATATGAGGCCAAATCAGCTTTGGCGATTGTGGTAGAGCCCAAAACCGGCGCCATATTAGCTATGGTTTCTCTTCCGGATTTCAACCCGAACAACATCAGCTCAGCCGAGCCTAACTCTTTTCGAAACCGTGTGATCACAGACCAGTTCGAGCCTGGCAGCATTTTAAAGCCAATCGCAATGGCAATTGCCCTTGAGGCCGGCGTCGTTAAAACAAACGAAACGATATTTTGTGAGAACGGCCACTACTTGGGTAAGGGCTTCGGACATATAAAAGAATACAGATATCACAAATACGGCAACTTAAAACTTAGGGAAATCCTCATTAAATCCAGCAACATCGGGATGGCCAAAATCGGCCAGAAACTCGGCAGGAAAAATTTGTACAGAGGTCTGACACTTTTTGGCCTCGGCAAGAAAACCGGCATCGATTTGCCCGGAGAAGTCTCTGGGCTGCTCCGGCCTGTTAATCAATGGACAGGCTACAGCGTTACGAGGATACCTTTCGGCCAGGAAGTCTCTGTAACGGCAATTGAACTGGTTCGAGCCTTTTGCATCCTTGCTAACCGAGGCCGGTATGTTCGTCCCTACTTAGTTAAGGCAATGGTCGACAGTGAAGGCAAAGTTACTCAGCTCAAAAGACCTGCACCTCCAATCGGCTTTGTAGTCAGGCCGGAGGTTGCTGATTGGATTGTCACGGATGCTTTGGTCGGCGTAGTAAACGAAAAGAAAAATGGCGGAACGGGCTGGCGAGCCAGGCTCGATAAATGGCAGGTTTTCGGCAAGACCGGCACCGCACAAATGGCTAAAAAGAAACAGAAAGGTTACTCAGAGAATGATTACATTGCTTCTTTCGTGGCAGGTGCACCTGCTGAAGATCCTCGGATTGTCGTTCTGGTCTCTATTTGCAGGCCGAACAGAAAACTCGGAAAAGGCTATACAGGCGGTGCCGTAGCCTCGCCGGTCGCCGCTAAAATTATTGAAAAAACCTTAAACTATCTGCAACAACCCTGATCCTTCCGAGCCGAAGCCCCCGAACAACCATCTAACCTGCAACATTACTCTAAGTTATCTTTACCTTTGAACAAAAGCCACTCACCTCGCTTGAAAGCAATCGTCCATACCACCAGCGCCAAAACAAATCCCAATATCCCTTTATAAGTCAACGCCTCAGGAACCTTGTCTATTGTACCTTCTGCAAAATCGAATCCTGTATTTACAACTGTCAAATAAAACCCACTGCACAAAAGTGCTATATTGATTGTGCTTTCATAAATCGCCACCACAGGCGTCAACTTCGGTCGAAAATAACATAACACTCCGCAGACAAAGCAAACTCCATAATAACCATACCTCAGTTCAGCACTTGCCAGAATCAATGGCACACGAACTTTTACCCCCCAAATCAGTTCCGTAATCAGAAACAACGGCGTCAATATATAATAAAATTGCAGCAGGCCAAACCCGCCAGCCTTGCCCGACCCTTCATCAACCACCTTTAACACCTTTTCATTCGTTTTCTTTATCCCTTGCACAATACCCAACTCATTTGTCGAGCTGCTTTTTTTTGCGGTTCATGTAATAACTCAATCTGAAGTGCTTTGTCATATTGTAAGCTGCTTTTGCTTTCTGTCTCTCCAGCTTTTTCTCAAGTTCCTTATATCCAGGTATTTCCGTAAGCAATTCCTGGATATACTGATCCCGCTCATGTTCTGTCATAAAACTTTCTTTAATAACTCTAAGCTCACCCGAATCAAGAAAGAATCCACCGCACTGACAACACTCATCTACATTTACCTCCGTCGACGATTTGTACTTGTGAGTATACATCACAAGACCACATTTCGGGCATCCTAACGGCTCGCGATTTTCATCATTAACTCGAGGATGGTTCATTGCCGCCATCAATGCCCCTCCAAAACCCTCATTTTCTTCATCGAGCTTGCTTAGCTCCATCCAGTCAAACCATATTCCTTTACATCCATCCTCACAAATATTCACCGTAACGCCCCCGAAATTTTTCTCTGTCATAACGCCATTACAAACTGGACAATTCATTCGTCTCTCCTTTCCTGTTCCAAAACCGTCTTTCTCTGCCTATTAATTCTCTTGCCTGCACCCGATGCACCATCCACTGCCATTATAACCCCCAATCATTCCCCCGTATAGTGATACCTTACTACTGCACCGGACATTCAAAACGTTCATCATTTTCTGTAAATGTTTTAAGAGGCTCTACGCAAAACCCAGTTTGTAATCTCTGAAAGCGTGTTGTCTGTCAAGTACACAACATAATTATTCCTCAACAATTTTTCTTCTTTTTCGCCCTCACCCCAAAGTGGGGCGGAGAAAAGAAAAATTGTTATCCATATCCACCTAACATTTATATTATTATGGTTTTCACCCAAGTCATCTCTTCGCCGTCAAAAGCGGCATGAGTTTCTTCCGGCAATCTGTCGCATTCATTCAGCGAGCTTCAAGAGCTTATGACATCTATTGCGCTTAGACCGCTGCTGTGAACTCGCCAAACCGTACCGGAATAACTTGCAAGTTTGGCAGGTGTCACAAACCTGGATATGTCACCTATTTCATCTACTATCCAGTAGCAGTTGCCGACCGTCTCAAGTGCTACATCAGCTCCTGCTGGCCCACCGGCGAGAGGCTGCTTTATTGATACTTTTCTGTGATTAATTCTTTTTTCTCAGATATTATATCCGCAAAGGGAGACACGCTTTCATAAAATCATTGCGAGCCCTGTACCGTATGATGCAGGGCGCGGCAATCTCAACGGTTGATAAGTAGAGATTGCTTCGTCGTAAACTCCTCGCAATGACAACTCATCAAATCATGAACGACAGAGCACTATCTGTTAGCTCTGACTAAATCAATTAGAATTTATAGATGAAAGACGTCTGTGCGCGTATGCTGTCGGAGTCGCGCTGCGATTGATAATCTGTATGCCACTGGGAAAGCTCCAGGCCGATTCGTGTATTTTTATTGATTGTGTATATTGCGTTGCCGAATACTGAGCGATTGTATTCTCTTTTATCACCGCTGATGCTACTCAAATCGTCATCATCCACGTCATCAATACTGACACCGAGATTAAAGGCCCATTTGTCCCAGGGGCCAAGGGCTGCAGCCATCCAGCCGCCTCGGCTGCCGATTTCCTTCAATCTTGCGATATTTACTCCCTGGCCAATGCCACCCAAATATGCACTGAGGTTTTCGCCGGTGAACAGCTCGCCCTTTAGGGTAAGCCATTTGCTGATTGGCTGAGTCAAATCCAGGTTCAACGACCAGCTATCAAAGTGCTTGTCACTGCCGCTAAGCGAAGTGTCGTACTCTTCCTTGGCCCAATGTCCTGAAAAACCAAGCGTGGTCGGCTTATACGAAAGCAGCGGAAAAATCAGACTCGTCCGACCCTGAATGCCAGGAAAGCCTGCATCTTCGCCCGACTCGGAAGCCGGAACCAATGTAGTATCCCTGCCAATAGTTCTTGCCACCGCAGCTTCAATCTTAAGATCAATATCGTTGGAAAGTTTCAAACCTTTTGTCAGCCTTATTTGTGCACGTCGATAGCCAATATTACCTGCCCACCATCCGACCGAATAGTTGAGCGTACTCGGGTACAAAGGCGATATTACGTCAGAAGTTTGACCTGCAATTATGTTAAAATTGTCTTCCGGCCAGTCAATTTTCATATAGGCGTGCCGCATCATAATGTTAGACTTATTCTCTGCTCCGCCGCCATAGAAGTCGACCTCAACACACCCGCTTGTTTTAATTCCGCCATCTTCGGGCCCGTTTATTCGTAAACCAATTCGGCTCTGGTTGGCTGTCATATTAAACTGGTTATCGTCTTTGTTGGCACTTTCGGATTCTACCCACTTTGCATAATTGCCATTGTTAATACGAGACGTATCGTATGCTGCATCAAGTTTGAGATAGCCGTAAAGCTGAATATCAAGGTCTGACCACAACGGTTTTTTCTGCTCCTGGCTTTGAATCATCTTACTGATTTTTTCTATATCACCCTTTTGAGGCTTCCAGCCAGCGGAAGTTTCGGGCTTTGCCTCGGATGTTTTTAGCTGTTCGCCTTGCTGTGTGACGATTCTTTTCAACTCAGATAATTCTTTTTCAAGATTTTCTACCCTTTTGCGCAGTTCGGCATTGTCTTTGGCCAAATCCGATTTTTCATCTGCTTTACAGAGACATTGCGCCTCTACCAACAATAATACAACACTAAATGCAATTGCCATCTTCTTCATCGCTCATTACCTTTCAAATAAAAATCCAATTTTAAAACCTGCCAGCATCGACTTTATAAATAGGGACGGACATTATACAAAAACATCAAATACCGTCAAGTTTGTAACTTCTAAACTTAAATAATTATGTTGAGCTATAAATCGATATTTACTTGAACTATATCCGGCGATTGAGTAACTTGCTTGTCAACGTTCTGATAAACTGTCACTTGGATAGTTCTGAAGCGAACCTATTATGAACACGCTCTTAGCACTCGTACTTCTCGCTGTTGGCCTTTTGATGCTGGGCAAGTGCGCCTCTTTGCTGGTATCTGGTGCGGTTTCTCTGGCAAACAGGCTTGGCGTAAGTCCCCTTGTGATAGGCCTTACCGTAGTTGCGATGGGTACCTCGGCCCCTGAAGTGGCTGCGAGCATCGCTGCAGCGCTGCGAAATGCCGGCGATGTCGCTATCGGCAATGTCTATGGCTCCAACATCGCCAACCTTGCACTTGTCGGGGGCATATGTGCCCTCATTCGGCCGGTTAGCATTAAAAAACAGACACTCCGACAGCAGATACCCGTGATGTTAATAGTAGCGATTCTGCTGTGGCCTGTCCTGCATAATCTGTATCTGGCCAGACTCGAAGGCTTGGGTCTGTTGGCAGTCTTTGCAGGGTTGATACTGCTGACGGTATATTTGGCACGAAAAGAAAGAAAACAACTTGCGAAATACAAGATGCCAGACACGAGACATAAGATACGGGATACGAAAAAAAGCATATTGTTTGTCGCTATCGGATTGGCAGGCTTAGCTCTGGGGGCTGATTTGACGGTGCGTGGTGCTGTTTTCCTGGGCCAGAAGATGGGGCTAAGCTGCGCCGTTATTGGCCTGACAATTATCGCCATAGGCACAAGTCTGCCGGAACTTGCCACCTCCGTGGCAGCTTCTCTTAAGGGTCAGCAGGATATTTCAATAGGCACCCTTGTAGGGTCAAATATCTTTAATACCCTGCTTGTAACCGGAGTGGCAGGCTCTATTCGCCCATTTGCACTGTCGGCAAGATTGGCTGGAGTTGACTACTGGGTTATGGTTTTGATAAGTGCCGGTTTTGCCGTCGTCGCCATCGCCGCAAAAGGCGTAATAGGCCGCCCCGGCGGAGCGCTGCTTCTTTGCAGCTATCTCGGATACATTCTGTATCTATTAGCGTTTAGCATATAGCTTTTTTTAGTAACCGGATGTAACAAAATACTTGAAATACTCAATCTTTACCTTAAACTGCTTCCGATTCCGATTGTGCCATTAATCCATAATTGCTGTTTATTTTCAAGGAGATGTGAAAGTGAAGATTATCACAAAGGGTGTTTTATTTTTTATCTGTTTGTCGGCGATGGCCTCGAGCTGTTATGCATCAAACATAGCCGCCCCTGCCGGTGCAACGCAAATACCTTCAGCCTGGTGGCTTGCCCCTGCAGCGTCCGTGCTGGCATTAATCATAGCATTTATTTTTTATAAAAAAGTAATGGGTGAGCCGGAAGGCAATGAAAAGATGATTTCTATCGCCTCCTATGTGCGCCAGGGAGCATACGCCTATCTCTTTAGCCAGTACAAGGTCGTGGCATTCGTGTTCCTGATTCTCTTTGGTGTTTTTGCTTTTCTGGCTTATTTCGGCGTTCAAAATCCTTTTGTGCCGGTGGCGTTCCTGACCGCAGGTTTCTTTAGCGCTCTGTGCGGCTTTCTCGGCATGAAAACAGCTACAAATGCCTCAGCCAGGACCGCCAACGGTGCCAGACAAAGTCTTAACCGAGGCTTGCAGGTCGCTTTTAGAAGTGGTGCTGTTATGGGTCTGATTGTTGTCGGCTTCGGCCTGCTTAATATCACAATCTGGTATCTAATCCTTGATAAGCTGATTTACACTGCAGAGCATATGAAAAATGGCCTGGATTTTATTGGTTTGACTCTGGTTCCCGAAGGAATGAATCCTGCTCATAAGCTCGCTGAAATTACCACTACAATGGTTACCTTTGGCATGGGAGCTTCGACCCAGGCATTGTTTGCACGTGTTGGCGGCGGCATCTACACAAAAGCTGCCGACGTCGGCGCTGATCTTGTTGGTAAGGTTGAGGCCGGCATACCCGAAGATGACCCAAGAAATCCCGCTACAATCGCCGACAACGTCGGGGATAATGTCGGCGATGTCGCTGGTATGGGGGCTGATCTTTTCGAGAGCTACTGTGGCTCAATCCTTGCCACTGCCTCACTTGGCTCAGCTCTGGCTGTCAACGTCCTCGCCGAAAAGGGTATGGACCCTTTAAAGGCTGTTTTGGCACCTACACTTGTGGCTGGAATTGGAATTTTGCTGTCTATAATTGGCATATTTCTTGTTAGATGCAAAGAGGATGCATCGCAAAAGAATCTTCTGCGTGCCCTTCTGACAGGGACGTTAAGCAGTTCTGTACTAATTGTTGTAGCAGTGGCGATAATGGCAGCTACAGGCTGGATTAGCTGGGGGATTTTCGGCTCGGTTGTTTCGGGCCTGGCTGCAGGTGTTCTTATCGGCCAGTTTACGGAGTACTACACCTCCGATGAATACTCACCCACACGTGGAGTTGCCGAGCAGGCAAAGATGGGTGCCGCTACGACGATAATAAATGGCTTTGCAACAGGAATGTATTCATGCGCCCTGCCGGTCATAACTATCGTGATATGTATAATTAGCGCATTCGGCTTTGCCGGTGGTTTTACCCATATAGCCTTGGGTGTTTACGGCATTGGCTTCGCTGCTGTGGGCATGCTTGCAACTTTAGGCATTACCCTTGCGACTGATGCTTACGGACCAATTGCCGATAATGCAGGTGGCAATGCCGAAATGAGCGGACTTGGGGAAGAAGTACGCAAAAAGACGGACGCTCTCGACGCTCTTGGAAACACAACTGCAGCAACAGGGAAGGGTTTTGCGATAGGCTCGGCTGCCCTGACTGCTATGGCGCTTATGGCAGCTCTACTCGAATCAGTTCGAGTCTGGATTGGCAGGCTCGCTGAAGATAGCCCCGATGGCTTGTATAAAGTTGGCAGTACGGCATTCTATAAAGGACAAATCGCTCACCAAATAGAAGGTGCAGTAAATGTAACCACCGCAACTATCACAGACTTTGTAGCCGCATATGATCTTAGCATAATGAATCCAAAGCTTTTGTGCGGGCTTTTCATCGGTGCTATGATGGCGTTTGTCTTCTGTGCAATAACAATGAAGGCTGTCGGAAAAACCGCCGGTGATATGGTCAACGAAGTGCGCAGACAGTTCAGGGAAATCCCGGGAATAATGGATGGTTCCACAGTGCCGGATTATGCCCGCTGTGTTTCAATTTCCACAAAAGGTGCCCAGAGAGAAATGGTAGTGCCGTCGCTTCTGGCCATTTTAGTACCGATAGTGGTTGGCTTAATCTTCGGCATCCCCGGCGTTATGGGGCTGCTTGCCGGAGGCCTGTCCTGCGGATTTGTGCTTGCTGTAACTCTTAATAATGCCGGCGGTGCCTGGGACAACGCAAAAAAGTTCATTGAAAAAGGTGCCCACGGAGGAAAAGGTTCCGATGCACACAAGGCCACAGTGGTCGGCGATACGGTTGGCGACCCGTTCAAAGATACATCCGGCCCAAGCCTGAATATCCTTATAAAGTTGATGAGCATGGTCAGTGTCGTCTTCGCCGGGGTAATCGTCAAGTTCGCCCCTGTTATCGGCAGCTGGATTGGCTTGAGCAATTAAAGCCACGGCACAGACGGTTGACTTCGATTTGGCTTATTGTTACTCTATTGGGGTGGCAGAATTGCCACATTGTTTTTTCAAGCGCAGCTAAGGGAGATAATTTGGCCAAAAGAGGCAGTGATAAGACAAAACAGTTCGCTCTAAAGGCCGCAAAACTGGCAGATGAGCGGCATTGCACAGATATTATCATCCTCGATTTAAGAGGGAAATCGCCGGTTACAGACTACTTCATAATTGCCACCGGCACAAGCGACAGGCAAATGCGGACCATCGCCGATGAAATCAACGATGCCGCAAAAAAAACCGAAATTCAGCTTTTTGGCAGGGCCGGTTATGACCAGGCACGCTGGATTTTATTAGACTATGTCGATGTTATAGTCCATATCTTTGACAGCCAGTATCGTGACTATTACGACCTTGAACTGCTTTGGGGCGACGCCGAGAAAATAAAATGGGAAAAAACCACATAACCACTTCATCCTTTCGGCAAGCATTGCTCTTGTAAGCTGCTGTTTTTCGGACATTCAAATAGATAGCTTTCGTTAGTATCGGGAAAGTCAGCCGTGAATTTGGCCGATAAGATAATTTGAGCGAAAAACCTTATATAAATAGCCGAACATTAATCGAATGAGTACATATAAAAATTAGAAGCCTTTTTACATAACTAAAAAATGTGCCCATTGTGGCGGCTTGACAGATGGCCTGCCAATGCGGTAAAATCAGAAAAAAGACCATAACTTTTTTGGAGCAAAATTATTATCCAGCAAGAAGGTTTACAGCTTGGGAAAAAACAGCAGTTGTATGCTCTCTGAGTATGTTTAGTTTCAGTGAAATGCGGATTTGACAGTTTTTGAGGTGACAGATGTTTGAGCGTTTTACAGACCGGGCACGCAAGGTTATGGCACTGGCCAACCAGGAAGCGCAGCGGTTTAACCACGAATACATAGGAACCGAGCACATTCTCCTCGGATTAGTTAAGGAAGGCAGCGGAGTTGGTGCAACAGTTTTGAAAAACCTGGATGTAGACATAAAGAAGCTGCGCCTTGAAATTGAAAAACTTGTCAAAAGCGGCCCGGATATGGTGACTATGGGTAAACTTCCCCAAACACCACGCTCCAAAAAAGTAATCGAATACGCAATTGAAGAGGCTCGTTCCTTAAATCACAATTATGTCGGCACCGAGCATATACTGCTCGGGCTGCTCAGAGAAACCGAAGGCATAGCAGCCCAGGTTCTGATGAATCTGGGTCTGAAGCTTGAGGATGTTCGTCAGGAGGTACTAAACCTGCTTGGTGCCGGTGTAGAGGGCAGTGCCGCCGGGCTGGGCATGAAATTTGATCCTGCAGTCGGCAAAAAATCAAAGAGTAAAACTCCTGCATTGGATAGCTTCGGAAGAGATCTTACTCAATTAGCAGCCGATGACGAGCTGGACCCGGTAATCGGCAGGCACAACGAAATAGAGCGGCTTATACAGATACTTTGCAGACGCACCAAGAACAATCCCGTTCTTTTAGGTGAAGCAGGTGTAGGCAAAACCGCCATCGTTGAAGGTCTCAGCCAGCAAATAGTCAATAAGCAAGTGCCTGAGATACTTAAAGGCAAACGAATGGTCGTTCTTGATTTGGCGATGATGGTGGCCGGCACGAAATATCGTGGCCAGTTTGAAGAGCGAATAAAGGCGGTTATAAACGAGGTCAGAAGGGCCAAAAATGTTGTTTTATTTGTGGATGAGCTCCATACTCTTGTGGGGGCCGGTGGAGCCGAAGGTGCCATCGACGCATCTAACGTCCTAAAGCCTGCCCTTGCCAGAGGTGAGGTACAGTGTATCGGTGCCACCACACTCGATGAGTACAGAAAGCATATCGAGAAAGATGGAGCACTCGAGAGGCGTTTCCAGACCATAATTGTTGAGCCTCCCTCAAAAGATGAGACCCTCGACATACTCAGGGGCCTGCAGGACCGTTATGAAACCCACCACAAAGTAAAATTCACAGACGAAGCCCTCTATCAGGCAGTCGAACTGTCGACTCGATACATTACCGGAAGGTGCCTGCCTGACAAAGCGATAGACGTTATTGATGAAGCTGGGGCAAGGATTCGCCTAAAGAATATGGCGATGCCGCCGGACCTGGCTGAGATTGAGGAAAAGATTGAGAAGCTTCAGGGTGAAAAAGACGGTGCCGTAAGAGACGCCGATTATGAGCGTGCAGCATCGTTAAGGGACCAGACCCAACAGCTTCTGGACGAAAAAACCAAACTCCAAAAAGAATGGTACGAAAAGCACAAAGAAACAGCAGGCGTCGTTGACACAGAAGTTATTGCCGAGGTCGTAAGCAATATGACCGGCGTGCCATTGACCAGGTTAGAGAAAAAAGAGGCTCAAAGGCTTCTCGAGCTCGAAGTGGAACTGCACAAGCGCGTTGTCTCTCAGGACGAAGCCATAACCACCGTAGCCAAGGCGGTACGGCGCAGCAGAAGCGGAATGAAAGACCCAAACCGCCCTATGGGCTGCTTTATATTCCTCGGCCCAAGCGGCGTAGGAAAAACGCTGCTTGCACGAGCCTTAGCGGAGTTTATGTTCGGCAATGAAAACGCACTTATCCAGCTCGATATGAGTGAATTTATGGAAAAACATAATGTGAGCCGTCTGGTCGGTGCCCCTCCGGGTTATGTCGGCTACGAAGAAGGAGGCCAGCTCACCGAAAGAATCAGACGCAGACCTTATGCCGTGCTGCTGCTGGATGAAATAGAAAAGGCACACCCTGACGTATACAACATTCTGCTTCAAATTATGGAAGAAGGCCGGTTGACTGACAGCTTCGGAAGGAATGTGGACTTCAAAAACGTTGTCCTCATTATGACCAGCAATATCGGCGCCGATCTTATTAAAAATCAGTCCGGCTTCGGTTTCGGCAAAAAAACCGCCGAAGCAAACTACGAGAGAATGAAGGAAATGCTCAGCAAGGAGGTGGAACATCACTTCAGGCCCGAGTTCCTAAACCGCATCGACGACACGATAGTCTTTAAGTCCTTGACCCGCGAGGACCTTCAGACGATAGTTGACTACGAGCTTGCCAAGGTTTTCAAACGGCTCAGCGAGCACGGCCTGGAACTGAAGCTGACCGACCAGGCCAAGGAATTTCTCATTGACAAAGGCTACAATCCGGAGTTTGGCGCCAGGCCCCTTCGCAGAGCTATTGAACATTACATAGAAGACCCGCTCTCGGAAGCCATGCTAAAAGGCGAATTCAAAGGCAAAGACACTATTGAAATCAGCGTCCAGGACGAGGAGCATTTAAAGCTCAAAGGGATTAAGACAACCAAACCGAGCAAAAGCAAACAACCCGTAACATAATCAGCACCAGAATTTTGAGCTATTGCTGAATCTGCCCGGCAAACCAGAAGTTGGCGAATATTATCACAAATACGCAGCAGATAGTAAAGTTGGCACCTGTTTATACCGAATATTCTCCTAATGGTAATATTGCCAAGCTCTTAATGCAGGCCGAACAGATGAATGATTTGGGCTCGATATTTCCCCCGGACTTTGTACTGACTGACCAGGTGGCTCGTCAGGTTTTTGAACTTTTGCCCGAGGCCGGCCCTGTTATGCTGATAATCTCAAAAGATGGCCACTTCTGGCCAAGCGACTCTGAGCGATTTGCCGAGCTGGACATCTGCCAGGAAGTTCTTAGTCAGATGTGCAGCAAAATCGACGATGGGGCCGAGCCTGTTGTAAGCCAGGCTGATGATTGCAGCATCGTGGCATCACAGCTTCGCACAGAGGGTACGGATTGTGGCTATGTGGTAATTTTCCTGCCGGAATATAGCCCGGAATCAACGTTGATAAATATCGAACTGATTGAAATTTTGCTAAATCAGGTCGGCTTGATAACCAACCTTATTGAAAAGAACAGCCGTCTTTACGAACTGCAGGTAAAACATTTCAGTGCCCAAACCCCCAATTAGTGAACTTTAAATTTTTTTCAATTCAGATATTTACATCATTGATACCAGCATCACAGTCCTCAAATCAGTTTAACTTTCCGTTGTATTTGATGTTTCAACTGCTATAATAGCCGCCAAAAGAGGCAACTTTTTTCTGAGCAGAATCCGATTAAAGCAGTGAAGTCAAAAATTATAAGTTATGGTAAGCAGGTGAATCTATTGTGAAATTTCAAGTGTTCAGAGATGGCAAGGCTTTAAGCAGATTCCCTCTTAAGGGGGCTTATTTGTTTGGAGCTGACGGTATCGCAATCCGCAAGGCCCAAATTAAGTTCAAGAACGGTTTTATCGAATGCAGCAAGCCCAATCTTGAGACGGCAGGTTTAACATTACTATGGTCTGTCGATGGTTTTGGCGATATTGTGCTGCCGACAACGTGTCTGCCTGAGAGAAGCCGACCGTACACATTAAATGTTGAGCTGGCCCGGGCGAAACTGATGCAGATTGTCAACAAACGAGAAGACTGGTCGTTCTTTGGTGATGTAGAGCCCTTCAAAGAGTGTTCCAGGAGCGCTCGAGAGATGTTTATTAAATCTATCCATAACCTTAATGACCCCGAGCAGGCTTCTAAGCTGGCCGATGAAGCGCTCGAAAAAGCAATGGCCTGTTCTGATATGTTGGCTGTAAAGCAGGCGGAATTGCTCTATGAGGTCAGACGCCGAAAACACGGCTTTGGGCGAGGCTGCTTCGGATGCAAGGTTGATCCAAAGAGAATCAATAACAGCGATTATGTTGACAGAGTGCTTGAATTGTTCGGCTCAATAACTGTACCCGTGAATTGGGCGCAGGTAGAATCTGTCAGGGGTGGATATGACTTTACACAGCTTGACGCATGTATTGAACTATTCGGCAAAAAAAGATTGGCCATTTGCGCTGGGCCTGTGCTTTGTTTCTCAAAACAATATCTCCCGACGTGGCTGTTTAAAAGCAAAGTGTCCTTTGAGCAAATTCTTGAGGCCGCATATCAATTTACCGCCACGCTTGTTGCGCGATACTCGCAGGCTGTCGGCGTTTGGAGTGTGTTAGGCGGTTTGAATGCGTTCAATCACTTTGGTTTCGGCTTTGAGCAGATTTTGGAGCTGACCCGCGCTGTGAGTATGGCTGTAAAGCAGGCCGGCAGCAGAGCGATTAAGGTTATTGAAATCAGCAATCCCTGGGGTGAATATTATTCCGAAACACCACATACCATACCACCGTTGGTATATCTTGATATGGTTACCCAGGGAGGGATTAACTTTGATGCATTTGGTCTGCAGGTCCATTTCAGCAAAGACAACAAAAACGTGCATATCAGAGATATGATGCAGATATCATCAGTACTGGATTTTTTCGGTATCGTTGGCAAGCCTTTGTATATAACTGAGGTTGAAGTACCTGGTGCTGTATCAAAATCAACTGAAGACGGCCTTGAAGAAGGCTCCTTCTTTCAATGGGACCAAACCAGGCAGGCACGCTGGATTGAGCAGTTCTATAAGATAGCACTCAGTAAGCCTTTCGTTGAGGCAGTAACTTATGGCAGTCTCGTGGACCACCAAAAAGGCCAAATGGCTGCAACCGGCCTATTAAACACCAAATTCGAGCCGAAAAGCTCTTTTCAGCAGCTCAAGAAGATGCGCAGCAATATTTTTGGCAGATAACGACAATTTTCTTCGAAACTTATGATTGAGAATCCGTCAGAATATATTTGGCTCAGCTCAGCAGGTAACAGTCGGCAGAGCAGGATTCAGCTGCTTGCATTTGTCATTGCGATAATAATAGCTGCTGTAATGGCTTGTTTTTTTTTGCTTGTAAGTTTTTGCGGTGCAACTCAGTCTCAGAAAGTCGTCCTGCAAAGCCGAATAAATCCGAACAGTGCTTCTCTTGGCAGTTTGATAAGACTGCCCGGCATAGGTATCAGCCGAGGCCAGGCAATACTCACCTGCCGTGACAATCTTACAAACTCTGATGCAGACAAAGTGGCGTTTTCAGACTGTAACAATTTACAAATAGTCAAAGGAATCGGCCCCAAAACCGTGCAGAATGTAAAAAAATGGTTGAGCTTTGAACAACACTAATTGAAATCGGGTATTTGAGCTTGACAATAATTTTTGCTTGTAAAGAAAATGGATAACTGGGAAATAAGCAAGCCGTTAGGGCAGTGCTACGGGACAGATAAGAAGATTAATCCCGGTGAAGAATACTTTGCAGCCCTGGTAGAAACTGAAGAAGGATTCCAGCGTCGGGATTTTTGCGCCGATTACTGGCACGAGCAAAAACCGGAGGTGTTCTGCTACTGGAAGACTAAGCTGGCTGACCATAACCGGAAAAAACAAATATTCGTCGATGACGAAATGCTGATGGCTTTTTTTGAACGACTGGCCCAGGAAGCTGAGCAGGAAAGGGTAAATTTCCGCTTTGTCCTTGCATTGATTCTGATGCGCAAAAGGCGATTGAAATATGATTCGACCTTGATTAAGGATAGCAGAGAAATCTGGCATCTCAGGGTAGTTGGCTCAGATAAACAATTTATGGATGTTCTCAATCCACATTTAGGCCAGGAGCAAATCGAGCAGCTATCATCACAGTTAAGTCAGATACTTCAGGAAGATCTGTAAGGCATTTTTACTCAAGAACATCGACAGCAGAAAAGATTACAATTGGAGTTTTTCCTTTTATGTCAGAACGTTTTGTTATGTGTATCGCATTGATTGGGCTCTGCTTAACAGGATGTATGCAGCAGGCTGAGCGCTTAAATGCAGACTGTCCGGGTAAAGTTTCAGCTCAACAAGCGCTGGAAGCCCTGTCACAACACAAAAGCCCGCACCCTTTCAAGGCTAATGGACATCTGTTTGTTCAATTTGTCTCAGACAACAAAGATGTAAAGCAGAACATTCCGGTCAAGCTGTGGGGCCAGCCGCCGGCCAATTTTTACGCTCAGGGCAATATCGCTTTTGATGCCAAGGCAGTCGTTGCAGGAGCTAACGAAGATGAATTCTGGTTTTCAGTGAGGCTAAAAGAAATAAGCACTTACTGCTGGGGCAAATGGGCCGAACAGGCCGATATAGACATATCCGGAGTCAGCCTTGGTACATTGTTAGAAATTTTTAACATAGTTATAGATAGAAACCATCAAGCCGACATTCCAAACTGGTCTCTTTCAAGGGAAGGTGTTTTCGATGTTCTTACCGAGCACAATGCTCAGGGCTCTTCAATCAGGAAACTGTATGTATATCGGTGCGATTACCTTGTCAGGAAAATTGAGTACTTAGACGCCGATGGAAGGATTGTCGCAACAGCACAAATGAGCATGTATAAAAGAATAGCTGACGGTTTTTGGGTTCCTGCTGTAATAAAGATTAGGTCCATCGCTAAAAAAGACGGCGACAATTTGAAACTTGCAAAGCTCAGACTCAATTCGATAAGACCAACGCAATTGATTCCAGAGCAGAGAAAGCGTCTGTTTAGCCGACCCGACCCGAGAGGTTTCGAGCATATATATAGAATAGCCGAAGATGGCATATTGGAAGTGCCTTAAATACGACTGGTTCTTTTAGAACCTGTAATAAAACCTCTTCGTCATTGCGAGGAGTGACTTGTCACGCCGTAGCTTGCTGCATAGTAGTCCCACAGGGACGAAGGCGGAAGCAATCTCAACTGTTTAGCCCTGCCACCTGTGGGCAGGGGGAATTGTTTAGCCTCGGCACCTGTGGCCGGGGTATTCTGAAACAGTTAGCCCGCCGATTTATTCGGCGGGTTCTGTCTGTCACCCCGAGCTTGTGCCTAAGGTGCTTGTGCCTAAGGTGCGCAGTCGAGATAATATGTAGGCCATCCAGAAAACCGTATAATGGTTGCTTAAACTATTTTTCATAACCATTATTGAAAGGATGGCCCATG
>JAFGRL010000075.1 GCA_016935195.1 Sedimentisphaerales bacterium | reverse complement strand
TGATGGGAGAGGATTAAGGTGAGGGTGGATTTTTGTATTTTTATCTGTCATTTTAACTTTTATTGTACCGCTTTGCTTATTTTGTCCGTTTCACCATAGCATAAAAGGTGGTCTCCTGCCAGCACGGTCTCTTTAGCTTCGGGGAAAGGCAATGTTTTGTCGCCTCTTTCGATAGCCAGTATGGTGATTTTGTGCTTTGCCAGGCTGGTGTCGCTGATTTTACAGCCGACCTCCGGCGCTTTCCTGCCTATGGTCAGGCGGGCTACGCTGTAGTCGCCTGCCTGGTGGATTATCTCCCTGGTTGACAGTTCAGCGGTGAAATATGCGGAGCGTTTCATCCAGTTGACGATTTTGGTGCCTGCCTTGTCGAGAACGCCGATCCAGTAAAGCACTATCAAGGCGATTGGTGGCAGAGCCAAAATGATTATGAGAGCAGGTGACATCGGCCTGGCTGGTTTTACTCCCACCAGTATTATCACCAGGAAGATGAGCAGGAACAGGATAATTCCAACGCTACCCAAAAACATCAGCCAGGTGGCTATCAAGCGGCGCCTGGGATGGCCGACTATATCCTCTGCCTCCCGGGTGGTGAAGCCGGTATTGGTGAGTGCCGAAAGGGCTTGAAAGCGGGCTTTCCGCCGCTCCATGCCGGTGGCTTCCAGTGCAATAGAGCCAAACCACAAAATAAACAGCCATACCGTCAACACAACTAGCATCAACTCAGGTTGCATTTTACCCTCCCCTCTGTATTCCAAACTTGCGGAGCCGCTTGGACTACGATGGAAATGCCAGAATTATACTTGGAAATCCCACAGGTGACAATCACCGCTTTTTAAAATGGGTCACAGTGGTATTCTATTTCTCTGCAGCTAGGTGTATAATCAGGCATCCAGGCTGAGTAGTTGCCCTTAATGCAGATAGGAGGTCAGACAAATGCTTAGAACACTACTCTACATATTTTTAGTGCTGGTTGTCATATTAGTGGTATGGTGGGCGCTTACCAGGTTCGTTTGCTGATGGAAATTTAGCCCTCGCCTTTTTCAAGCCGAAGCTGACGAGATAATGCCGATAATCTGCTTCGTATTATAGGAGCTTAGGAGGCTTATATAAATAGGCTGCTTCGGTCGTAATGGGGGGTGTTTGTATGGCTAAGACACAAGAAGGCAAAAAGATAGTCTCTGTGAAGCCCTATAAGAGGACGAAGAAAGGCGGCGTCAGAAAAGTAAGGGAAGTCAAGGCGCATCGGAGGTCTACACCGAAGTAAGTTTATGATTTGCAAAATGGTCAGCAAACACGAATGGGGAATTCTAAAAAGAAAAGCTGCTTCGTCTGCGGCAGAAGCGAGAAAGTGCAGGCGTGACATACAAAGGCCAAATCAAGAGGTGGTATCCAGGCAAAGCAGTTACTCTTAGCGCAGATAGGAGGTCAGATAAATGATTAGAATACTAATCAACATACTGATAGCCATAGTTCTTATCGGGCTGATATGGTTCGTGCTTACCAGGTTCGTGTGTCCCATGTTCTGATGGGAATTTGGCCACCGGAAATCCTGTCGGTGGGAGTCACCGCCTGCTGTGGTTTATTTTTGGTGGCATAAACTAGCTGTAAGCTAGTCGCTTGCAGGGGCCGCCTTTTTATTTGCTAAATTCTTACCATACGCAGTTACACTTAATTCTTTTGTAATCCATGCCCAACTTTGCCCACATTCCTGTTGTTTCTTTACAAAGGGCAACTTCCTCATAATGGAACTCTTGCTTTAGCTGATTAATGATTGTGTTATACATTACATAACGAGCAGTGAATTCAACCTTCTTACCCCAGTTAGACTTCTCTGTTAAATATTCTTGCCAGCTTTTATCCGTGCATCCATTGATAGTGCTTTGCAGTCCACGAAGCGACCCCAGTGTAATACGCGCAGGACTAAATCTGGCAAAAATCTGTTCTACTAACTCAGTGTAATGCCTTTCCCAATTAGAAACTGGAACCATAGGGTCGATTCTTATTCTTACCTCATAGCCTGCCTCGCTCAATTTCTGTGCAGCTTCCAGCCTTCTCGAAACCGAAGGGGCTCGGTTTTCCCATCTTTTTGCCACTTCATCTGCATTGAGACTGAAGCTTATGATGACTTGATTATGTGGATGAATCTCCAGCAGATTTCTTACATTGTCGGACTTGGTTAAAAACAGCACTTTATGCCTGTTTTGTTCCTCGAATATGGGAATAATGAATTTAGAGAAAGGTTCACTTGCACCTTCCCACATTAGAGAATCGGCTATCTCGCCTGTATTGAGGATTTCAGGGGTTGTAACTTCGCCAAGGAATCGCCTAGTATGCAGGGCTATTTTCTCAAAATCTTTGATTACTGGTTTGGTTTTCTCGGGCCGGAATCTGAATGTTCCTTTGAGGTAGCACCAGGCGCAGTCGAATGGACAGCCGTAAGCCCATTTTAATTCAAGGAAATGAGGGCATATAATATCGGTCTGCTTGTTAGGCAATGGCGTTTTGTCAAACCTCTTGATAATTGAGCCATCACCGACCTGTTGAACCAAAAGTTTTTCAGCGCCGTTTAAAAGGACGTGTTTATGAACGGTAATGCCATTTTTACGCGGAGTTACAATGACTGGCGAGTCTGGTTTAATTTCTCTGAGTCTCTCAGTTTCTAGTAATTGCACATTGGTTGAATCTCGTATCAAGAAGTTGCTACTTTTATTCTCGCAACACTGGATGCTAGAAAAGTCATAAAACGGATTATTCTTTTCGATAGGGTTAGATTTTTTTTGTGTGTTGATTGCGTCTAATGCTTTCCTGAGGTCTGTGTCCGTATATTGCGTATGTTGAAGGACGTAAGATAAGATTTCATTGTATTCAACTGATTCCTTCCCACAATATCTCTTGCATAAATCATTTTTGAAAGCATCGAAGTCTAGTTCCTCTAGTAGATTCATCTGGAAGTTTTCCCTGCTTTTTTCTCTAAACATTACATCCTTCATTATCTTAAATGCGGTTAAGTTTTTTGTCGCATAAACTAGGTAGTAATAAGTCATGTTTCTTGTCGGGAATCTATTCTTGAAAGGCCACACAAAGGAATTATTAGCTCTTATCTGGTTGGCGTAGAGATTTATCAGTTCTAGCTCCTTTTTTTCGGAGCTAGTAGGTTTGTGCGCAAAATCTATCCACTTGCTTGTCCCGAATAGTTTTGTGAAAGTTTGTGACAGTTGGAGTGCTTGCGCTCTTTTAGTTTCGTCTCTGCTGTTCAGGTTGTTAGCTGTTCCTGTCCACCGTTGAATTGCATTGTATTGGAAATTAACCAGAATCTCCTTATGATCTTGTTTCAAGATGAGTTCTACCTTATCGAAATCCATTCCCGAAAAGCCTTCAGGGTCAATGAAAAAGAACGCTGGGGATTTACCAATTTTGCGTAGCACATCGTCGATTACATCGAGAAATTCACCTCTGTGAGGGTCTACCTGAATAATATCTTTATAATTTTGCAGGCTTGCCACAAGTTTCTCATAGCGTTGCCTGTTCTTTTCAATGCAGATGCAAGAGAATTGAAAAGCGTGTTTTTGATGATTGGCCAGAATCTTTGTAGCAATGAGCGGCGAACCTTCCTCCCCACTTTCATATTCCCCAGCACCAGCAAAGGCATCAACGTAATATGCCTTTTTTACCCAACTCTGCTTGGCCATAATCTTTGCCCAAGGTTCAAGGTAGTTAGCGAGGATGTTGTGCTTTGTTACAGTCTGCTCACCTCTTTCGTTAAAAAGGTCTCTTTTGGGTTTAGATTGGCTAATGTGCCTGTCCATCAGGAGGTTTCCGCCATCGAATTGCTCATTTCTCAATTATAACTCTTTTCAGGCTATTCGCATACGGTTTCCTGACAACGCCCTTTTCGGTGATGATGGCGGTTATGTATTTGTGCGGGGTGACGTCGAAGGCGGGGTTGGCGGCGGTGACGCCTTTTGGCGCCAGGCGAACGCCGCCGATGTGGGTTACCTCTGCGGGATTGCGTTCCTCGATAGGGATTTCATCGCCAGACTTCAAAGAAAGGTCAATGGTGCTGGTGGGCGCTGCCACGTAAAAGGGGATACCGTTTTCCTTAGCCAGTACAGCCAGCGTATAGGTGCCGATTTTGTTGGCGGTGTCGCCGTTGGCGGCAATCCTATCGGCGCCGACGATGACGCAGTTCACCTTTCCCTGGCTTAGGAAATAGCCGGCCATGGAGTCGGTAATCAGGGTTACCGGTATGTCCTCCTGCATCAGCTCCCAGGCGGTAAGGCGGGCTCCCTGGAGCAGGGGGCGGGTCTCGGTGGCGATGGCCTCGATTTTTTTGCCCTGCTTTACGGCGGCTTTGATGACACCCAATGCCGTGCCGTAGCCGGCAGTGGCTAAAGTGCCGGTGTTGCAGTGGGTCAGTACGGTGAAGCCGTCTTTAATCAGCCCGGCGCCGAGCTGGCTGAGACGCTCCTGTGCCGCTTCCTCTTCGGCATGAATCGCCTTTGCCTCGTCGA